>JAVHRE010000385.1:0-2065 GCA_036171495.1 Bacteroidales bacterium | reverse complement strand
TTTAGTTATTAAGTTATTATTAAAGTAATCCTCCATTTTTATAAATAGCAATTTGTACGTCGTTAAATTTTTGAATTTTTGCTGATTTGTTATTTTTAAGATTAGTTATAATTCCTTCAATTAAATTGATGCGAATAGTGTCGCTATTTTTAATTTCAAGGTCACGTAGAACTTCTGGTTTGTATGTTAAAATAGGCAAAGCAGCGTTTATTGCATTACGTTCATAAATTGCTCCAAATGATTCGGCAAGTATGCACGAAATTTCGAGTGATTTAAAACAATCTACAGCTTGTTGACGAGAACTTCCAGCACCAAAATTTTTCGAAGTAATTACAATATCGTTTGGTTTAGCTTTTTTTGCAAAATCTTCATATCCTTTTAAATTATCAAAAGAATATTGTCCCATTTCGTTAATGTCGGTAATTGATAAATATCGGTTATGAAAAATCATATCAGTATCAATATTATCAATTGATATTAACCAAACTTTTCCTTCAAAAATTAAAGATTTATTGTCAGTTTTTGATTTTTTTTCTTGCTTTATATTTTTTACAGATACGATAGCTATCGGATTAGTTTTTTTAAATATTGCAGGTGTTAGTGGAATGTCATCGGGAGTGGTAATGTAACCTGCAATTGCCGAAGCGGCTGCAATTGCTGGCGATGCAAGATATACTAATCCTTTACCTTGTTTTCCTTCAAAATTTCTATTACCAGTGCTAATTGTTACCTCATTTGGTCCGTTTTGCCCAACTTGCCCGGCAGCACAACCAGCACATCCTGCATTTGAAACCATTGCACCGGCATCTTTAAAAATTTGAATTAATCCTTCCTGTAAAGCTTTATTCCAAATATCATTTGTTGCAGGAACAATTTTTAAAACAACTCCGGGGGCTACTTTATTGTTTTTTAGAATTTTTGCAGCAATTCGTAAATCTTCAATCCTTCCGTTTGTGCAACTTCCTATAATCGCAGAATCAATTTTTTTGCCTTTTTCTTTTTCTAATGGTGAATTGTTATGAGGATGTCCTGGCAATGCAAGCATTGGTTTAAAAGAAGTTACATCAATGTTTTTAACTTCAAAATATTTTGCATCTTCGTCTGCAAAAATTGGAACTATTTTTTTACCTGTACTTTTGTTACAATGATTTGTGACTTCTTTATTTGGTGGAAATAAAAATATTATAGCACCCATTTCAGTTGCCATTGATGCAATTGTTATTCTGTCCGATAAGGTAAGCTTGTCTATTACTTCACCATAAAATTCAACTGCAAAACCTAGAAGTTTGTTAGCACCAAAAATGTTTAAAAGATTAAGTGCAAAATCTTTTGCTGAAATATTTTCATTTAAATTTCCGGTAAAATTTAATTTTATTGATTTCGGGGTTTTAAACCAAATTGAACCTTTTGCCCATGCAGCAGCAATATCTTGGTCGCCCATTCCCTGACCAAAAGAACAAATTGCGCCCATTATATTTGCATGCGAATCGGTTGATATAAAAGTGTTGCCGGGCCATGCTAAACCACCATCAATTGCAATATGAGTTCCAATACCAGCATCAATATCAAAAATTTTAATATCGTTTTCGCGTGCATATTGCCTGCAAAATTGTTGATTAGCTGCATATTTTTGGTCTGAACCAGTTGGATTGCAATCGAATGTGAAAAATGTTAGTGAAGAATCGGCAACTGTTAATCCATTATCAATTAAATTTTTTACAACATTAGCCCCACCAAAATCGCGGGCAACGCGTGTATCAATAAAAATATCAACTATATCATCTGCTTGCACTTTAGCTTGGTTACTATGGTTAGCAATTATTTTTTCAATTATTGTCATATTTTTATTTTATTGGGCTAAAGCCCATATTTATTTTATTTTATCCACGACCCTCCTTCGACAAACTCAGAATGACAGCAAGGTATTTCTATTTATTTCTGTTTTTTATATTTTAAGTCTTTCGCGAAAAGGTTCAAATGTCATAAAATCGGCATGGTGAACAATGTATGCTTCGGTAGTTCTTTTTACCATATTTCCTTCTCCGGCATGCGTTGCAATAATATG
>JAVHRE010000384.1:4345-10691 GCA_036171495.1 Bacteroidales bacterium | reverse complement strand
ATTTCCATAACAATATGTAATTTTTATTTTGTAAAGGTCTGTTATTTTTTTTACAATGGTGAGCCCTAATCCTAATGAGTTGGGGTTAGACTTATCTTTAAAAAATCTATTAAAAATATAATTTGGATTTCCTTTAAATAATGTACCTGAATTTTGAATTATTAAAAAATTTTCGTTAAGTATAATATTAATAACCCCATCTTCAAAATTATGTTTTATAGCATTACTAATCAAGTTTGAAAATAATATATCTGCTAATACAGGATTTATATTTATAAATTTTGGTTGAATAAATTGTTTAATTAATTTAATTCTTTTAATAGAAATTATATCAGCAAATTCTGAAATTTGTTCATTTATGCAATTAGCAACATTTATTTCTTTATTATCTAGAAATTGCTTGTTTTCAATTTTAGTAATTAATAGTAAAGCATTATTTAATTTTGACAAACGATTAACAGCTTCTATAATATTTGCTACAGAAGTTAATTCTATTTCGGTTAATGTTTTTGATTGAAGCAACATTTCACACTTTGCTTTAACAATTGCAATAGGTGTTTGAATTTCGTGTGAAGAATTTTCTATAAATTCTTTTTGTATTGTGTAATCCATTCTTGCTTTGTCGGTCATTATCATTAATTCGTTTTTAAGTTGTATAAATTCAAATGTTTTGGGATTACCGATATCTAAAGGCTTATTTTTAGTAATGTCAAAATTTTGCAACTTTTGAAGCATATAGTAAAAAGGTTTAAATGTTATTTGTGAAATAAAAATATTTAATACAAATAACGCCAGCAACAGAAAAAGAATCAGTAATAAAATAAATGTCAGAATCCCTTTTATTAAATCTCCTATTTCAAAAAAAGATTTTAATAATTGAATTTTTACAAACTGTTTTTCTGTTTTACAAGAAAACTCTAAAACTCTGTATGAGACATTTTCATTTTTTAGTTCATTAAATAATAGCGTATCTTTAAAAATATTTATATTATTGTTAATTAATGTAGGGCTGGCTATTACTTTTATATCATAAATATTATTAAAGTCGGGTAATGAGTTTTCCTTCTGAACATGCTCTATAATTTTCTCTTTGTTAAAGACTAATAATTCATCAATTTCCCTATTAATTTCCTTAAGAACAAGAAAATAAAAAATTATACTGCCAATAGTAAACACAATAATTGAAGAAACTAAAAAATAAATACTTGTTTTAAAAAGTAATTTCATAAATAAGATGAAAATTTATATCCAATACCATAAACTGTTTTAACATAATCGTTTCCACCAAGATTAGTTATTTTTTTTCGTAAATTTTTAACATGAGCGTATATAAAATCGAAAGAATCTGTTATGTCCATTGAATCGCCCCACAGATGCTCCGCAATTGATTCCTTTGTAACAACCCTATCTTTGTTTGATAATAAGTAAATTAGTAAATCAAATTCTTTTTTTGTTAAAATTAGCTCAGTATTATTAACTAAAACTAAAGTATCTTCGGGATAAACAATTATTTCGTTAAAAATAATTTCATTTTTACCATTAAAATTTATACGTCGAACAACTGATTTTATACGTGCAACTAATTCTGATAAATTAAAGGGTTTTGTTAAATAATCGTCGGCACCTATTTCTAAACCAACTATTTTATCGTCGAGCGAATTTTTTGCAGAAATAATTATTACGCCAGTTGACTTATTTAAAGATTTAAGATTTCTAATTATATCTAAACCATTACCATCAGGTAACATTATATCTACAATAACACAATCGTAATTGTAAAGATTTATTTTTTCGAGCGACAAATCAAATGAATAACTTACTTCGCACACATAGCCTTCTAAAATTAAATATTCACTAATAGTTTCCGAAAGATTTATTTCATCTTCAATAAGTAAGATTTTCATAAATATTAATTTAGAATAATACTTCTAAATAGAAATTTTACACTCTGATACCTATTATTAATATATCATCAACTTGTTCTTGCAAACCTTTCCAATCTAAAAATTTTTGCTTAATAAGTTCTTTTTGCTCATCAACCAATCCATTGCAAACGCCAACTAATGTATCTTCGAGTTGTTTGTATTTGAATTTTTTACCTTTTGGTCCGCCAAACTGGTCGGCATAACCATCAGAAAAAAGGTAGAGCATATCGCCTTTAACAACAGGTAATCCATGATTATTATAAACATCCGCAACACCATCTTCGTTAACTCCAATAGGAAATTTATCTGCTTTTATCTCAAACAATTCATTATTATGAACATAATAAATGGAATTATAAGCTCCGGCATATTCAAACGTACGCATTTGATTATCAATACAAAGAATCGAAATATCCATTCCATCTTTTACACCACTTTCGTTGTGCTCCTGACGTAAAATTTCGGTAACACCAACATCAAGAAAAGTTAATATATTAGAAGGTTTTGTAATTTTATTTATTTTAACTGCTTGGTTTAATAAATTATAGCCAATAACCGACATCATTGCTCCAGGCACTCCATGCCCTGTACAATCAACTGCTGCAACAATTGTATAACCCGAAACTTGCTCTACAAAATAGAAATCGCCACTTACTACATCTTTAGGCATATATAAAATGAAACTGTTTGGAAGACATTTTTTAATATAATTATCTGGCGGTAACAATGCACACTGAATTCTGTAAGCATATTGAATACTTTGGGTAATTTCTTTTTTTTGATGAGAAATTATTTCCATTTGCGACATAACGGTATCACGTTGAGCTTCAATTTCATCACGTTGCGAAATAATTTCATCGCGTTGAGTTTCAATTTCTTCTTTGTGTTGTATTAAATACTGATTGCGGGTTTCTATTACATTTTTTTGTTCTTCAATAAGTTTATATTGAGCTTTAATAAATTTATTCCAATAAAATATTCCTTCAACTACTAGCCAAATCAGAAAAAACAAAAAAGTTAATATAACATAATCTGAAAACAGCTTCCTAAAAAAAGAAGCATTTACCGGCGAACTTTCGGGTGGAAAGAAAAACAAATAAACAATAGCTATTACGAAAAAAGCAAAGAAAAGAGAATATCCTGCAACAAATTGTTTACGGGTTAAAGATAAAATTCCGTAAATTTTTATTTTAATGTCATTCATTATAGAAAGTGTTAAATATGTAAGCAAAAGTAAAAATGATTTCGCTTAAAAGCTAAATAAATTTAAGAAATAAAAATAAATTACTAATACATTTAAATAAAAAATTTGTACTTTTAAAACCTTAAATTTAAAAATTAAAATATTAAAAAATGGGAAAGTTAAATCATTTGAAACCTACGCAAGTATGGGAAAATTTTGAGGCATTATGTAACATACCTCGTCCTTCAAAAAAAGAAGAAAAAGTAATAAAATTCATGAAAGAGTTTGGCGAAAAACTCGGTTTAAAAACTATTGTTGACGAAGTTGGCAATGTAATTATTAAAAAACCCGCCACAAAAGGAATGGAAAACAGGCAAGGAATAATTTTACAGGGACATATTGATATGGTACCTCAAAAAAATAGTGATAAAGTTCACGATTTCGAAAAAGATGCTATTGTTCCTTGGGTTGATGGCGATTGGGTAAAAGCTACCGGAACAACTTTAGGTGCCGATAATGGTTTAGGAGTATCTGCTACAATGGCTATTTTGCAATCAAAAAATCTTGCACATGGTCCAATTGAAGCACTTTTTACAATTGACGAAGAAACCGGAATGACAGGTGCTTTTGGTTTAAAATCAGGAGTATTAGATGGTGATATTTTGTTAAATCTTGATTCTGAAGACGAAGGGGAACTTTATGTTGGTTGTGCCGGCGGTATTGATGCTACAATTAAATTTAATTACAAAGAAGAAGCTGTTCCTGCAAATTATATAGCATATAAATTATCGCTTACCGGATTAAAAGGCGGGCATTCTGGTTTAGAAATTATTCTTTACAGAGGTAACTCTAATAAATTGATGAACAGATTTTTAAAATTTGCAAGCAAACAATTTAATGTTAGAATTTCATCAATTGAGGGCGGAAGTTTACGAAATGCTATTCCTCGTGAATCTTTTGTTACAGTTGTTGTACCAAATAACAATGGAGCGGAGTTTTTAAAAGCAGTTTCAAACTATGAAAAAATTTACAGAAAAGAATTTTCCGATTGCGACCCTGATATAAAATTAGTTGCAGAAAAAACTTCTGCACCAAATTCTGTTATAGATTTAAAAACACAAAACGAATTAATTAACACAATTTATTCTTGTCCTAATGGTGTAATTCGTATGAGCGATTCAATGAAGGGAATGGTAGAAACATCAACAAATTTGGCAATTGTAAAATCAGAAAAAGGAACAATATTAATTGCTTGTTTATTAAGAAGTTCGGTTGATACAGCAAAAGACGATTTAGTAGAAGCAATTCACAGCAATTTTGCTTTATCGAATGCCGACATTAAGTTTGAAGGAGGTTATCCAGGCTGGAAACCAAATATGAACTCAGCAATTTTAAAAACTGCAGGCGAAGTTTATAAAAAGAAATTTGGTAAAGTTCCCGAAATTAAAGCTATTCATGCAGGTTTAGAGTGCGGTTTGTTAGGCGGAGTTTATCCTAATTTAGACATGCTTTCATTTGGTCCAACAATTCGTTATCCACATTCGCCGGATGAAAAAGCACTCATTCCTTCGGTTCAAAAGTTCTGGGACTTTTTAGTTGAAGTTATAAAAAATGCACCGTTGAAAAAGTAAAAAGTTCAATGTTTAATGATTAATGTTTAATGTTCAAAAAAGTTCATTGTTTATTAATCGTTAATAATTAATCATTTATCATTTTTTGATGTAACTACACTTTTTATTGATAAAAAAATAAACTAAATGTTTAGTGTTGGATATTTTTTATAGCTTTGCCAAGTTTTTTAAATAGGTTCTTACAAAAGTTTATAAAAAAATATTATACTTTAAATTATATGGTTGAGAAAATTCAGAAAACATTAAGAGACAGTAAAGCAGCCCGTTGGACAGCTTTAGCGTTAGTAGCATTTACAATGCTTTGCGGATATATTTTAGCCGACGTAATGGCTCCCTTAAAAGGGTTGCTTGAGAATCAATTAAGTTGGAATAGTTCAGAATACGGCTTTTTTACAAGCGCTTACGGCTGGTTTAATGTATTCTTATTCATGCTTATTATTGGTGGAATTATCCTTGATAAAATGGGTATTCGTTTTACAGGTTTAATGGCAGCAATTATAATGGTAATAGGAGCAGCTTTAAAATACTACGCTATTTCTTCATATTTTCCACAATCGCTTGTCGGAGTTTCGTGGCATATATTATGGTTCGATATGAAAGCTCAAGTTGTGCTTGCTGCTGTTGGCTTTGCTATTTTTGGTGTAGGAATAGAAATAGCTGGTGTTACCGTTTCGAAAACTATAGTGAAGTGGTTTAAAGGAAAAGAAATGGCTTTGGCTATGGGACTCGAAATGGCAACTGCACGTATTGGTACTGCTCTTGCTCTTTCAATTTCAGTCCCTATTGCAAACATTTTTGGAACTGTTTCGGCACCGGTTTTAATGTCATTAATTATGCTTTGCATAGGACTTCTTGCTTTCTTAATGTACACATTTATGGATACAAAACTTGATAAAGAACAAGCCGAATATGACCGTATTAACAATGTTGTAGATGATGAAGAGGCTTTTCGTATATCCGATTTATTTAAAATTGTAACTAATAAAGGTTGGTGGTATATTGCTCTTTTATGTGTTCTTTTCTATTCAGCAGTATTCCCGTTCCTTAAATATGCTACTGACTTAATGGTTCAAAAATTTGGTGTTGACCAGGAATGGGCTGGAATAATTCCAGCATTGCTACCCTTTGGAACAATTATTCTTACACCCTTCTTTGGTAATTTGTATGATAAAAAAGGTAAAGGAGCAACTATAATGATTATTGGTTCAATAATGTTAATTTTTGTTCATTTAATCTTTTCAATTCCGTTTATTAATCAGTGGTTTATAGCTATTTTATTGATAATCGTGTTAGGAATAGCTTTCTCACTTGTTCCTTCAGCTATGTGGCCATCAGTGCCAAAAATTATTCCCGAAAAGCAATTAGGAACTGCATATTCACTTATTTTTTGGGTTCAAAACTGGGGATTAATGGGTGTTCCTTATTTAATTGGTTGGGTACTCGAAACATATTGTAAAACTGGTGGCGGCATTTATAAAGTAGTAAATGGCGTGAATGTATATGTAACACAAAAATACGATTACACAATCCCAATGCTTATATTTACAGGGTTTGGCGTGCTTGCTCTTATATTTACATTATTGTTAAAAGCCGAAGACAAAAAGAAA
>JAVHRE010000384.1:0-4245 GCA_036171495.1 Bacteroidales bacterium | reverse complement strand
ATTGATTATAACGGATTTTATAAAATAAAAAAGGCGTTTAAAAACGCCTTTTTTTTATTTCTTAAAATCTTTGTCTAAAACTAATTCAAGAAAATGCCCCATTTTTTCCTGTTTAGTTAAAAGGTACTTTTTATTATAAGGATTAGGTTTTATTCTAATCGGAATATTTTCAACGATTTTTAATCCATAGCCTTCCAAACCTGCACGTTTAACAGGATTGTTTGTAATCAATCTGATTTTACTTATACCAAGTTCTCGTAATATTTGAGCACCTACGCCATAATCGCGTTCATCGGCTTTAAAGCCAAGCTCTATGTTTGCATCAACGGTATCTAATCCTTTTTCCTGAAGTTTATATGCTTCAATTTTATTAAATAAACCAATTCCACGACCTTCCTGATTCAAATATACCAACACTCCCTTTCCCTCTTTTTCTATCATTTTCATAGCTTGTTCTAATTGAATACCACAATCGCAGCGATATGAACCAAATATATCACCAGTTACACATGACGAATGAACACGTACAAGAACTGGTTCATCACGATTAAATTTACCTTTAATTAATGCAAGATGCTCAAGTCCATTAGATAATTGTATAAAAGGTACAAGTTCAAAATCGCCATTTTTAGTTGGCAATTTAACTGTTGAACCTTTTTTAATTAAACTTTCTTTTTTGAGACGATATTTAATTAAATCTTCTATTGATATAATTTTAAATTCGAACTTTTTACTTATTTCAATTAATTCTGGTAATCGAGCCATAGTGCCATCATCACTCATAATTTCGACAAGAGCACCACCTGGTTTTAATCCGGCTAAAATTGTTAAATCAACAACTGCTTCGGTATGTCCGGCACGACGAAGAACTCCACGTTCTTTGGCTTTTAATGGAAAAATATGTCCAGGACGACCAAGGTCAGCAGGACGAGTTTTTGGAGAAACTATAGCATTTATCGTTTTAGCTCTATCGCTTGCCGAAATCCCCGTTGTACAACCTTTTCCAATTAAATCAACCGAAACAGTAAAGGCAGTATCGTGAAACGAAGTATTATTGCTTACCATCATTTGAAGGTCAAGCTCCTGACAGCGACTTTCGGGAATTGCACAGCAAATTAAACCACGCCCGTATTTAGACATAAAATTTAAAGTAGTAGGAGTAACAAGTTCGGCTGCAACAATAAAATCACCTTCGTTTTCTCTATCCTCATCATCTACAACAATTAATAACTTCCCAGCCTTAATGTCTTCGATCGCTTCTTCAATTGTATTAAGTTTGAACTTTTTGTTTTTTATCATTATTTTTATTTTTTATAAAATTATCAATGTAAATTTTTACTCCAAAACTCTATCAACAACTTTGTTATATTTTTAATATCGAAATTTTGCTTTACAAATTTTATTGCATTAACACCAATTAAATCGAAAAATGCTTTATCTGCCAATGCTTTTTCAATTTGTTTTTGAAATTGCTCAGCCGTATCGGCAATTAATATGTTTATATTATGGGTTGTTTCTATTCCTTCGGTACCTATTGATGTTGTAACTATTGTTTTGCCGAGTGCTAACCCTTCAACTATTTTAATTCGCATTCCGCTTCCCGATAGAAGTGGAACAAGCATTATAGCATGTTTGCTAATAAAATCGTAAGCATCGGAAATTTCGCCACGAAAAACAACATTAGGTTCGTTCAGAGTTTTAACAAACCAATCGGGAGCATTTCTACCTGCAATGTCAAATTTAAGTTCAGGATGTTTTAGAATTAATTTGTGCCAAATATTTCTTATAAACCAAATCAAACCCTCTTGATTGGGCGCCCAATCGAGTGCTCCTATATAAAATATTGACGGATAAGATATTACATTTCGTTGCGGAATTAAATGAGAAGTATCTATTCCAACGGGTGATACGAAATATGGTTTTTTGTTACCTATTGAATTAAACAAATGAGCATCGCGTTCGGTTAACGTGTTAAGAACATCATATTTATTCATAACCCGGGTTTCCATTATCTTAATTCGTTTTGATAAAATTTTAAGATAATTTTGTTTAATAAAATTTGTTTCGTTTTTAGCAACCCGTTCCCATATTTCGTGCTCAACATTATGTGCTTTAAATGCAATAATTGCTTTAGAATATTTTCTTATTGTTTTAATATATGGACACAAATACAAACCCTCTAACAAAATAACATCAAATTCATTATTTTTGAGTATTTCAATTAATTTATTTTTATAATTCTGTAATATAAAACGTTTTGCGTTATATGGCTTGTCAGAAAATAAAAGATTAATTAATGCACCCCAATAAGTGATATTAACATTAACATCAACTGCAATAATTTTAATTATATCTGAATATTCTTTTGGAATTGAATTAATTGGGCAATAATGTTTTTTAGTGTTCATAGCAAATAAAGTAACATCATGTCCTTGTTTGGCAAATTCTAATGTAAAATTCCACACTCCAATAGCTCCGCCATCTTTTGGTGGATAAGGTACTTTATTGTGTAATTGAAGGATTTTCATTATTTAATTATTTTCTTAAATCTACTTTGATGTATTAAATGCAAAAATATAAACTTTTCAGTTCATCAACTTTTTTGTTTTTTCAGTAATTTATCAAAAAACTTTCTTATTGGTTCAAAATACAAATCAATATTAAAAATCACAGAGTCGGAAGCAGCTTTATAAGTTAAAAATAAACCTAATGGAAATAATACTGCCGACGACAACCAAATTCCAGCCCATGCGGGTAAAATAAGTTCTTTTGCAAATTTTTCACCTATTAAAGAAATTATGTAATATAAAATAAATAATAATACCGAAACAACTACTGGCATGCCTAATCCGCCCTTACGAATAATTGCTCCTAAAGGTGCTCCAATAAAAAACAAAATTAAACAGGCAAAAGCAAGTGTAAACTTTAAATGAAATTCTACTTTATGTTTTACAATATAACTCTCTCTTGAACCAAGTTCATCTGTAGAAAGAGTAATATACGATAATTGACTGCGGGCAATAGTTAAAGCATTTTGATACACTTGAATTTTTTCTTGTTTTGATAAAGATTTATATATTGTATCTGCATTAATAAAGGAATCACGAGTTGCTCGTTTGTTAGCCAAAGTATCAATTTGAAGCTTTTTAAAAAATGCGATTTCGGCAACATTTTGCACATAATCCGAATCTCGTTTAAAGTATAATTTTTGCAGCGAATCTTCAGCGTGAAGCAATTGCCTTATATTAAGCATTTTGTAATTATCCATAAATAAACTTTCATCTGACCTGTTAAAACCAAAACCATTTAATCCAATTGTAATATCTTCTTCTACAAATTTATCTTTTTGATGAGGATGTGTAACTCTCCAATCAGTTTGTCCATTATCGCGTAACTCATCATACTTTTCGCCATTGTATAATGTTAAAAGTAAATACCGCTTATCTTTTGTTAATAGCATTTTTCCAGAATCGGCAACTATTACAGTAGTGTTACCTTGCCTATTAGTATGGTCATAAATCATAATTCCATACAAAAGATTTGTTGTTTGAGCTTTTTTTTGAACCCTTATACTATAATCGTCAATTCCATTAAAAAATATTCCAGGTTTAATGTTTATTTCGGGACGAATAGACCTGACATCGTACAATAACGAATAAAACTTTAAATTTGCAACAGGTAAAACATAATTTGAAAACAGTAAAGCACAGATACTTATAATTGAAATAAAAACTATTAACGGGTACATAATTCGCAGTAATGAAATGCCCGACGATTTAAGTGCAACTAACTCATAATGCTCGCCTAACCCACCGAATGTCATAATTGACGATAACAAAATAGCCAAAGGCAAAGCCATTGGAATAAAATTAACAGAAGCATACGAAAGAAGTTGAGCCATTACAGTAGTTTCGATTCCTTTACCAACAAATTCGTCAATGTATTTCCATAAAAACTGCATTAATAATAAAAAAACGGCAATAAAAAACGTCATAAGAAAAGGTCCTATGTACATTTTAACCATAAAAAGATGGAGCCTCTTCATTATTTTGTTAAGAGAAATTTTTTTGCAAAATTAGCGGATTATTTTAAGTAAAGCACAACAAAAAACGATTTATGATTTATGGTGGGTTCTAATCACGCCCAAAGCGGGACAAATAACGTCTCCCGCAAAAAGCGGGACCCAATACAGATCTTCGTTTTTCCGCCAAGTCGGAACAAGTTTCCGTCAAGTCGGAACAAGTT
>JAVHRE010000383.1:0-2088 GCA_036171495.1 Bacteroidales bacterium | reverse complement strand
TAATTAGCATGTTCTTACCTTTACGGTTTTTCCCACTGTAAATAAATCATAAAAATCTGTCCCGAATTTTAGAAAGGGATATTATTGTTACAGAAAATCTTTGAAACCGAACACTAACGGCTCCGCATTGATAACGGAAGCGGTTTATTGTTGTAACTTTATTTATAACCACATCATTCAAACCATCACTGCTGCATCAATGAAACACAACAGCCGCTTTTGGAATTAATGCGATGTTAGTGGCTGGCATTTTTATCAATTATAATTTCCCAATTTTCAACAGCACCATCAACTAGTTTAAAAAGAGGATGCGGTTCATAAGTTAAATTAGTTTTTAGCTCTTCAAATTTTTTAATATCACGAGAATTTAATTTATTTAATAAGTGCAATACTTCATAATTTAATTGACCAATTGTAACATTCATTTTGATTTTTGTAAAATTCCAATTAATTTTTTGTTTGTCGAAATTGTAATTTCTATTTGTTGCTTCAATAAATATTTCTGACAAATATTGGTTTATGACTTCAACAGGTTTATTCATTGCTTTAAATCTATTAAGTTGTGGGTGATTTTTATACCCTTTTGTATTACCTTCTAAAACACATTTGGCTAATAAAGATTCTCGCCATAATGCAACTAGACCCATAGAGTCTAGATATTTTGGATGTAAAGACCAAATTCTCATTTACTGTTTTTACTTAATAAATCTACTAAAGCCCCTTCAAGATTGGGAAACTTAAATTGGAAACCAGCTTTTATAATTTTTTCGGATGAAACTCTGCTTCCCTTTAAAATTATTTCAGACTTTTTACCAAAAATAAATTTAAGTAGCAATGCAG
The DNA here is from genome assembly GCA_036171495.1 of Bacteroidales bacterium. Lineage (GTDB taxonomy): Bacteria > Bacteroidota > Bacteroidia > Bacteroidales > GWA2-32-17 > GWA2-32-17. Next base: position 1,248 of record JAVHRE010000383.1, on the reverse strand, counting down.
GAACATTAGGAAACCAAAATGATTTTTTAAGAACACGAGCCAAAGTTTCTGTAAAATCTTTGTTTGTCTTGTGGTCGGGAGATACAGCATTATAGGCTCCATTCATTTGTGTGTCATTAATTGCTTTAATATAAATACCACATAAATCGTCAATGTGTATCCAAGGCAAGAATTGTCTTCCGTTCCCAATTGCTGAACCAATTCCTAATTTAATGGGGGTTATCATTTTTGATAATGCACCTCCTTCGTTTGCTAATACTATACCTGTCCTTATTTTTACAGTTCTTATTCCCAATTTTTCAAAATTATCTGCTGATTGCTCCCATTGTCGACAAGTCTCACCGAGGAAATCATCTGATGGTAAGTCTATCTCAGAAAAAATATTATCTGTTGTAATTGTACCATAATATCCAATAGCAGACGCTGATATAAATGCTTTTAGTTTATTTTTGTTTTCTTTTATTTTTTTAAAAATCAACTGTCCAGTTTTAACTCGACTGTCTATGATTAGTTGTCGCCTTTTAGTTGTCCACCTTTTGTCTCCAATGCTTGCTCCTGCAAGATGAATAATATAGTCAGCAGTTTCAATAGCTCCTTTTTCAATTTCATTATTGTCAATATCCCAAGAATAAGTTCGTATTTCTGTGTCTTTTCGACTTATTCGACTCATCACGGCAACAGTATATCCATTCTCTTTTAATTTCTCATAAAGATGTTTGCCAACAACACCTGTACCGCCTGTAATTAAAATTGTTGCCATTATTTTTAATACTTCACCTTATTATTGTTTGCAATTATCCGTAATTTTATTCTCACAATTACTAGTAATTATGGTCATAAATATAATAAAAATAATGGTTCTACTACCATCTTCGTGGATAAAGGTCTAAACCCCCATGAAAGAATAGTATGGCACTTCTGAAATTTTCTAATTTTCGATACCCTCTACCAACTGTTTTTACTTCTTGAATTTTTCCATTTAATAGAGTCCATTTGCGTGTCAGCAAAATTAGCTCTTTTGGTTTTTTGAGTGTCAGCATTGTGTATTGGGAAAAACCAAATGTGGTAATGTGAAATAGCGGCTGTTTTTTTTCATTTTTTGTGCGTGAGCTATCTTTATAATAATATTTTATTATTCTGACAAACCGATAATTAAATTTATTCCAATCAATTATTAACTAACATTTCTCACTTGCAATAGTATCGTAAACACTGACCCTTCGGGTGGGGTGAATTAAATCGAACTAA
>JAVHRE010000382.1:0-2092 GCA_036171495.1 Bacteroidales bacterium | reverse complement strand
TACGCAAATTTAGTTTATTATTAGTTTTATCATTTTCTTTTTTGTTTTCGATAGCCGACGAAGGAATGTGGCTTTTAACAATGCTCAATAAAAAGTATGACGACATTAAAAAAGCTGGCTTAAAGCTCTCCGTTGATGACATTTACAACATCAATCATGCTTGTTTAAAAGATGCTGTAATTCAGTTTGGTAATGGATGTACAGGCGAAGTGGTTTCTAAACAAGGGCTTGTACTTACCAATCATCATTGCGGGTTTAGTTCTATTCAGGCACATAGTTCAGTTGAACACGATTATCTTTCAGATGGATTTTGGGCTTACGAGCAAAAAGATGAATTATCAAATCCGGGCTTAACTGTTAAATTTTTAATTAGAATTGAAGATGTTACATCTCAATTAAAAAAAGAACTAAACGAAAATATGACAGAAAGCGAACGTAACAATAAAATTAAAACATTATCAATAAAAATCGAAAAAGAAGCATCTAACAATAATAATTATGTAGCTCAAGTTAAAAACTTTTTTGGTGGTAATGAGTTTTATTTACTTGTTTATGAGATATATAAAGATGTCAGATTAGTCGGCACTCCCCCTTCATCTATTGGAAAATTCGGTGGTGATACTGACAATTGGATGTGGCCCAGACATACCGGTGATTTTTCAGTTTTCAGAATATACATGTCACCAGATGGAAAGCCTGCCGAATATTCTGTTCAAAATATTCCGTTCGTACCAAAACATTCGTTACCTGTATCAATTGCCGGAGTTAACGAAGGTGACTTTACAATGATTTTAGGTTATTCGGGCAGAACCAATCGCTACCTATCGTCATGGGGAGTTAACGAAGCTATAAATTTTACAAATCCTGCAGTTGTAAAAATCCGCGATAAAAAACTTGCAATCATGCGCGAAGATATGAATAAAAGTAAAGAAGTTCAAATTCAATATGCTGCAAAATACGCACAAACAGCTAATTACTGGAAATATTTTATTGGTCAAACAAAAGGACTCAAACGATTAAATGTTTACGGTGCTAAAAAAGCAATTGAACAAAAATTTGAAACATGGGTAAATAAAGCACCGGAACGACAAAACAAATATGGACAAGTGTTAACTAATTTAGAAAAAAATCAAAATCAACTTAAAGATTTTAATATACTTAAAACATATATGAACGAAGCAGCTATGCGTGGAATAGATGCTGTTTCGTTTTCAAGTAAATTTATCCCATTATATAAAATTCTTGAAAATGACACTGTTAAACCGGAAGAAAAAAACAAAATTATGTCAAATTTAATTGACCAAACATTAACATTTTACAAAGATTTTAATTTAGAAACTGATAAAAAACTTTTTTCGGCACTTTTAAAAATGTTTAATGATGATATAAATCCCGACTATCAACCAACAATTTTTAATGAAGTAAAAAAACATTACAAAGGTAACTTTGAGAAATTCGCTAAAGATGCATATCAATCTTCGATATTTGCTGATAAAACTTCGGTGCTGTCTTATATAGAAAATCCTACATATAAGAAATTAGATAACGACCTTATTTTTAAAACAATGTATTCTATTTATGGGGTTTATAAAAAATTTAATTCTATTTATGAGCAACAACAAGCAGAACTCAATAAAGCTTACCGTTTATTTATTGAAGGTTTAAGAGAAATGGAAAATGATAAAGTGTTTTACCCCGATGCAAATTCAACAATGAGATTAACTTATGGCAAAGCCCTTCCCTATTCGCCCGGCGATGCTGTTGATTATGCTCTATATACCACTCTCGACGGTGTAATGCAAAAAGAAGACAACACAGTTGAGGAATTTACAGTACCAGCCAAATTAAAAGAATTGTGGAAAAATAAAGATTACGGACAATATGGCGATAACGGAATTATGAAAACCTGCTTTTTAAGTAATACAGATATTACAGGCGGCAATAGCGGAAGTCCGGTTTTAAATGCCAAAGGCGAACTTATTGGACTTGCTTTCGATGGCAACTGGGAAGCAATGAGCGGCGATATTGCCTTTGAACCCGCACTACAACGAACAATTTCTGTTGATATTCGTTATGTGCTCTTTATTATTGA
>JAVHRE010000381.1:6017-10877 GCA_036171495.1 Bacteroidales bacterium | reverse complement strand
ATCACTTCCCGAATCTGAAAATAATTTAGAAGAATAAGTTATATCGTATTTATTTAGTTGAGCTTAGTAAAATCTTTAATTTATCGTATTGCTCCTTTCGTTGCAATCGCTTGTAAATATCTAAAAGGCAATTCATAGTATTTTTATTAGTATTATCATGTTCTAAAGCTTTTTCTAATAATGGTGCCGATTTTTTTATTTCAGTTAAATAAATTTCTTTTTCATTATTATACTTTTCCTGGTTTGAATTTAAAAACGAATCGGCAATTTTTATATGATTTATAGAACTATTATAAAGCATAATTCCTAAATTATATGCTGCATCATAATTATTAGGATTAATATCAATTGCTTTTTGAAAACTTTGCATTGCATAATTATCCTGTTTTAATTTAGTATATAAGGTTCCTTTGTTATAATATAACTGCGAAATAAAATTTAGTTGGCTAATAATTTCTTTACTATATTCCTTTTTAGTATCAAGAAAACTTGCTTTTGTTATTGACATATAAGCAATTTCGATACAATCTGGATTTTCGGAAGGATTATTTGAATATAAAATTGAATTTACTTCGCTCCTGTTTAACCAAACTTTAGCATTTTTAGAATTATTTGAATCTAACAAAGCTGCTTCAATTTCTTTTTTTGCATTAATGTAATCGCCTGAATTAAAATATTTTTGATAATTCTCTAAAGGGGTTTGCGAAAATGTAACATTAGTAAAAAGATGTAATAAAATAAATATTTTAAAAGCCCTTATCATCATTTTTAAAATTGATTATTGAAAGCTGCGATAATCCTAAATCGCAAATCATATATCACAAATTTTTACTTGTAAAGCTCTTTTTCAATTTCTTCGGCTTTACCTGTTTCGTTAAGTGTTTGATAAGATTTCATTAGCATATTTATAACATTACGGTTTTTTGAATCTATTTTATACGCTGCTTCAAGATAAGGCACGGCTTTTTTAAATAAATATTCATATTCTTGTTTGTTGGCTTCGTCTTTCTTTTTGTAAGAAATTACTGCAGGATTGTAGTATAAAATACCTAAATTGTAGTTAATGTTAAATAATATTTTGTTGTCGGTTGGTTTTAAAGCTAATGCCTTTTCGTAAGTTTTAATTGCCTTATCGCGATATTCTAATGAAGTTGATTGATACCCTTTTTTAGTGTAATCTTTTGAAATTGAGTTAAATGCACCAGCTAAAATAACAAGCATTTTTGCATTTGTTGGATTACTTTGTAAAGCAACTTGAATAAAATCTGCCATTTCGGAAGCATTTTTAGCTTTACTAAAAATATCAATAGCATCCATAATTATATCTTCATTATCGAGGTAAAGTCTTGCACCTTGAGCAATTACTTTTTTTGCAGTAACAGTATCGCCGGTATTTAATAATAAATCAGCATAATACATATAACCAAGTGGTACTCCAGCTTGTTTTACTTTTTCGCTATTAGTTTCGTTTAATAAAACAACTTGCGAATAATATTGTTTCGCTTTTTCGTTATTGCCACTTTTTTGAGCACAATAACCGGTGTAAACAATTACAGAATTTTTATTTATTTTACTTGATTCAATTAAATGATTAACAATTGCTTGGTCGTCATCTAAAGTTTTGATTACTTCGAAAAAATTCTCAAAATTTTCTAAAGCATTTGAATATTCGCTTGTGTTGTTGGATTTTAAAGCAGAATTATAATAATTTATTCCATTATTGTAAAACAATGAACTTAACTCAAATAATAAATTAATGCAATCGGAATTTAATTTTTTATCAGTATCTAATTCTTTACATTTTTCAATTGCAGTAAGTGCATCTTTGTTGGCATTTGGAGCAGAAGTTTTATAAATTGCACTTTTTGCTAATTGAGTATAAACATATCCTTTAAGAAACCAATTTTCAGCATTTTTACTACCATTTACATCTGCACATGTTTTATCAATACTGATTTTTGCTTTATTTAAGTTTCCTTCAATCTGTTTTATAAAATTTTCACCTCTATTTGGAGTTTGAGTGGGTTGAGAAAAAATTGAATTAGAGAATATTAAAAATGCTGTTAAAAAGTAAAATGTTTTCATTTTGTAATATTGATTTTTTTTATAAAATTAATTTATTCGTGAGAATTTTCCAACTTTTTATTTATATCGTTTAATTTATCTTCCTGTTTAAGCAAAGTATAAATAGTTTTTAACATTTTCAATATTTGAATGTTGTTTGGAGTTTGTATATTCACTTTTTCGAGATATGGTTGAGCTTTTGAATATAATTCGAATGCTTTATTTTGTTCATCTTTAGAAGTTGCTTTCTTAATAATATCGGTTGCTTTATTATAATACAAAGCACTTAGGTTAAAAAGTGCATCGTTATAATTAGAATCTAATTCTAAAGTTTTTAAATATTCTTTTTCGGCATTTATTATGTCTCCCTTTTGTTCGAGCAAACTTGCTTTTACAAAATGCAATGCCGGATTTTTTGGTTCACGATTCAGTCCCTTTTCAACATAGAGCATTGCGTCTTCATTTTTTCCTGTTTCGAGATAATAGTTTGCAAGTTCATTAATCAGAATAATGTCATCATTTACATAAGTTTTTAACCCATTTTGAATTGTGTTAAGATATTCATTTGTGCTTCCTTCAGATTTATAAATTTTAGCTAAATCGAGGCATATTTGTGGTCCGCCGTATTCCATTTTTACAAGTTGTTCGTAATATTCAATAGCAGCTTTATTTTTTCCGGCTTTTTGTGCAGAAATAGCAGCATTAAATAAAACAATAGTATCAATTTGATTAATAGCTGGTAACCGATTTATTGCAATATTATTTTCAAAACTATTTAAAGCATTTTGATAATCTTTGTTATTAAAATACGCTACACCTTCGTAAACAAACTGTGATGCAATAATTTGAAGTGCTTTTATAACGTCTGAATTGTACTTTTTTTCTTTATCGAGTTCTAAAGTTTTCAAATATGCATTATAAGCCTCAAATAGTGGCATTTGCGACAGTTCTTTCACCTCTTTAATTGAACTTTCGTAAATAGAATGATATGTAATTGCTCTATAATACCATGTTTTTGGGTTGTTTATTAAGTTTTTATCTTGAATTGATAAATCGGATGTAGATTTAGCTTTAACTGCATCGCCTGATTTTAAATAAGTCAAAACATCTTCTATATTAACGTTTTGTGAAAAAGTAAATGAGTAAAAGAAAATAACTGTTATGGCTAATAAAAATTTCATGTGTTTATATTTTATTAATTAGTTCATTTTTATTAGTTTGAGGTTTTGAGTTTCATCCCCCTACCCCACATCCCCCCTACCCCCTTCAAAAAGGGGGACAAAAAGGGGGACATTTAACCATTAAGTAACTTAACGGCTTAACAATGAAACAATAATAACAATGAAACAATTTTTTTAATTGGTGTTTATATTTGCTTAATATCTATCTGTGGTTATAAAGAACAAGAGCTGCATTAACTATTTTTTTATAGCATCAATTTCTTTTTTTATAGCATCCATTTTATCTAACATTCCAAGTCTATAATAAGCACTTTTTAACGATTCCAAAGTTGGTAAATAAGTAGGTGTAATTTGATGTGCTTTTTCTAAATATGGTAGTGCTTCTTTAAGTTTTTCTTCGGCTTTTGCTTTAGCTTCTTTGTATTTTTTATCGTCGTTGATGGCATTTGCTTTATTAAGCATTTCGGCGCCATCATTATAATATAATGCACCCATATTATAATTAGGGTCGAAATAATCGGGTTTTAATTCGATAGCTTTTTTATAACATTCTACAGCTTTAACAGTGTCTTTTATGCTTGCATCGTATAAACTGCCTTTTGCAAACCAATAAGTTGGATTATCAGGAGTATTTTTTGTTGCAAGTTCGAGATAACTGAGAGCTTCCGAAGATTTATTTGTTGATAAATAATAGTTAATTAATTCAACTACAAGTGCAGTGTTTTCGGTTGGATATTTATCAATTCCCTTTTTTAAAGTGTTAATATATTTTGCAGTATCACCTTTACTTTTATATACATCGGCTAAAAAGAAATAGTTACCTGATTTTTCTTTAGCATTTGCACCATATTCCAATTTTATTAGAGCTTCAAACATTTCTTTAGCTTCGTCATATTTTTTAGCTTTTTGAGCTGCAAGTGCACAGTAATATATAACAGGAGTATCTATTCTCATAGCCATTCCAGAAACAAAAAGTGAATTTTCAAAATAGGTATAAGCTTTATCGTAATTTTTATTTGTTTGATATTCTTCAACGCCTTTATTAACATATATATTTGCAAGTGCAGGATATTGATTTTGAAGAATATCAATTAGCATTTCAGAATCAACAAACTTTGTTTTTTGGTTGTTTAAAGCAGTAAAAAATTTCATTTGGTCTTCTGCTTTATTTATAATGTCGAGTTTTTGAAGATTGGGGTCAACAAAATTAAAAAGTAAAGCAGATTTGTATGCTTCAAAAGCTTTGTCGGCAGCATCGGGGTCGAGTTTTTTAAATTCTTTGCTTGTATGAATGCTTTGATAAATCATACCCCGATAATACCAAACACGTGGGTCGGTTTTGCTTTTTTCGCACGAAATGCAAAAATCGCTTTGTTCTTTAGCTTTATCTAATTCAGAGTACTTTAAGTAGTTAAATGAACTTACTCTGCATGAGCTACATGATTGACTATTTATATAGCCAGTGGTAGCAATAAAAATTAAAATTATTAAATGTAACTTTTTCATATTTATATATTTTATATTATGTTATAATTCATTTGTTTATTGTTCAATGTTTATTGTTCATTGTTAACTCTACGAATTACGAAACTAAAAACTCTAATATAGATTCTTC
>JAVHRE010000381.1:0-5917 GCA_036171495.1 Bacteroidales bacterium | reverse complement strand
ATTTCTGTTCATCGTTATTTAACCATTTAGCAATTATTTCTATTTATTTCTGTTCTATGTTCATTGTTAACTCTACGAATTACGAAACTAAAAACTCTAATATAGATTCTTCGCTAATCACTCAGAATGACAACAAGGTATTTCTATTTATTTCTATTTATTTCTGTTCATCGTTATTTAACCATTTAGCAATTATTTCTATTTATTTCTGTTCATTATCCCGATGTTTCGGGAGGCTTTATTTTGTACTTAATACTTCGTACATTGTACTTTTTATTGTTCTTTATCAAAATCTTTGCCATCAGTTTGTTCTTCATTATTAATGTCGTCATTTTCAACTTCATCAATTTCGTTAATGTCATCGGTAACTTCTTCGTTTAAAATTTCGCCGTCAATTTGTGCAACTTCGGTTTTATCCTCGGCGTCAACATAAGTTACAGAAGCAATTGCATCATCATCTCTTAAACTAATTAACCTTACTCCTTGTGTGGCTCTTCCAAGAATTCTCAAATTTTTAACTGCAATACGAATTGTTACTCCGGATTTATTAATAATCATTAAATCATCGGTATCTAAAACGCCTTTAATAGCGATTAATTTTCCGGTTTTTTCAGTAACATTCATGGCTTTAACGCCTTTACCTCCTCTGTTAGTCATTGGATAATCGGCTAATTTTGAACGTTTTCCATAACCGTTTTCGGAAACTACTAATAAATCTTCGCTTTCGTTTTCGATACAAACCATACCAACAACGCCACCATTAATGTCATCAACTAATCTAATTCCTCTAACGCCTGTAGCACTTCGTCCCATTGGTCGTACTTTTGATTCGTTAAATCTGATGGCACGCCCACCTTTGTTTGCAATAATAATTTCGTGTTTGCCATTTGTTAATTTAGCTTCAATTAACTGGTCGTTTTCTCGGATATTAATTGCAATTATTCCGTTAGACCTTGGTCGTGCATAAGCTTGTAGAGTAGTCTTTTTAATTGTACCTTTAAATGTACAAAGAACAATGTAATGTTCTTTTACATATTCTTCTTCATTTAACTTACTTACATGTACATAAGCTCTAACTTTATCATCGGGGTCAATATTTAAAATATTTTGTATTGCACGACCTTTAGAATTTTTAGCACCTTCGGGTAATTCGTAAACTTTCAACCAAAAACATTTACCTTTTTGTGTAAATAATAATAAGGTGTTATGCATTGAAGCAATATAAACATGTTCGATATAATCTTCGTCGCGTGTTTCGCTTCCCATTGAACCAATACCTCCTCTATTTTGAACTCTGTATTCTGTTAATTGAGTGCGCTTTATATAACCAAGATGTGAAATTGTAATAACAACATCTTCGTCGGCATAAAAATCTTCGGGATTAAAATCTTCAGAAGCATAAACTATTTCAGTTCTTCTTTTATCTCCATATTTTTCCCGAATTTCAATTAGTTCGTCTTTAATAATTTGCATGCGAAGAGCTTCATCTGCAAGGATAGATTTCAAATGCTCAATAAGTTTCATTAATTCATCGTATTCTTTTTTCAGATTTTCTCTTTCTAAGCCGGTAAGCTTTTGCAAACGCATATCTAAAATTGCACGGGCTTGTAATTCGCTTAATCCGAAATTTTGCATTAACCCTTCTCGGGCTTCTTCAACGGTTTTGGATGCTCTAATAAGTTTAATTACTTCGTCGATATGGTCGAGGGCTATTAAAAGTCCTTTTAAGATATGAGCTTTTTTTTCGGCTTGGTCGAGTTCAAATTTAGTTCTTCTTATAACAACTTCGTGACGGTGCTCGACAAAATAACGAATAAGTTCTTTTAAATTAAGTTGTTTTGGACGTCCATTTACCAAACAAATATTATTTACGCTAAATGAAGTTTGAAGTGCAGTTTGTTTAAAAAGTGTGTTTAAAACAACATTTGCGTTAGCATCTCTTTTAAGGTCAACAACAATACGCATTCCCTGTCGGTCGGATTCGTCGTTTATATTAGAAATACCTTCAATTTTTTTATCGTTAACTAAATCAGCGATTTTCTTAATAAGCTCTGCTTTATTAATTTGATAAGGTATTTCGTTAATTATAATTAAGTCGTGGTTACCTTCGGTTTCAATATTTGCTTTTGCACGCATAACAATTCTGCCACGTCCTGTTTCAAATGCTTCTTTAACTCCCTGATAGCCATAAATAATGCCACCTGTTGGGAAATCAGGAGCTTTAATAAATTGCATTAATTCAGGAATAGTAATTTCGTGATTATCAATATATGCAATTGTTGCATTAATTACTTCGGTTAAATTATGAGGCGCCATGTTTGTTGCCATACCAACAGCAATACCGGAAGCTCCATTTACAAGTAAATTAGGAAATTTTGCAGGAAGAACTGTTGGTTCTTCAAGTGTATCATCAAAATTAAGTTTAAAGTCAACAGTGTTTTTATCCAGGTCGGCTAACATTTCTTCGGCAATTTTTTTAAGTCGTGCTTCGGTATAACGCATTGCAGCAGGACTATCGCCATCAACCGAACCGAAATTTCCTTGTCCGTCAACTAATGGATATCGCAACGACCATTCCTGAGCCATACGCACCATTGCATCGTAAACAGAAGTATCGCCATGAGGATGGTATTTACCAAGCACCTCTCCTACTATTCTTGCTGATTTTTTATAAGGTTTTCCTGAACCATTTCCTAACTCATTCATTCCAAATAACACTCGTCTGTGAACAGGTTTTAGTCCGTCTCTAACATCTGGAAGAGCTCTTGAAACAATTACCGACATCGCATAATCAATATACGAACTCTTCATTTCTTCTTCAATGTTTACTCTTAAAATTTTTCCGCCTTCTATCATTATATTATTTAATGTTTATTTAAAAAATTATAAATCAATACTTTAATTTTAAAAAAATTAAAGCCCTAAATTAGTTTTTATTTTCTGAAATAAAAAATTTTAAGGGTATAATTATTAACATTATTATGTTTATAATTGTATAAATAAAAATTCATAACTTTACAAAGTGTAAACTACATTTGATAAATGTGAAGAATGTTAAATATTTAATTAAATTCTATTATGGATGCAAAATTTTCACAAAGAATAAATGATGTATTAAATTATAGTCGGGAAGAAGCCGTAAGGCTTGGTAATGAAGTAGTTGGAACAGAACATTTATTTCTCGGGTTATTAAGAGATGGCGAAGGAATTGCTATAGATATACTTATTTCTTTAGGTGTAAACTTAACCGAAATAAGAAAGGCAATTGAGAAAAAAATTAAAGCAAATGACGCTTTAAAAATGTCGGAAGTTGATAATTTACCTTTAACAAAACATGTTGAAAGAGTTTTAAAGTTAGTTTATTTAGAAGCGAAATCTTTAAAAAATAGTGTTATTGACACAGGGCATTTGTTATTGGCTATTTTAAAAGATGATAATTCATTTATTCCACCTTTATTAGAAGAATATAATATTGATTACCCAACGGTTAAAGGGATATTAATGGGCGAAACGCCAAAAAACAAATCAGATGATTCTTATGGAGATGATGATGACCGCTCAACTTTTGGTACAGGTAAAGCAAATCCAAGCAGCGGAAAATCAACATCAGAAACGCCGGTATTAGATAATTTTGGAATAGATTTAACAAAAGCAGCCGAAGAAAATCGCTTAGACCCGATTACAGGTAGAGAAATAGAGATAGAACGATTAGCTCAAATATTAAGCAGACGTAAAAAGAATAATCCAGTATTAATAGGTGAACCAGGAGTTGGAAAATCTGCAATTGTTGAAGGTTTAGCACTTAGAATTGTACAACGTAAAGTTTCACGAATTTTATTTGGTAAACGAGTAGTTACCTTAGATTTAGCATCAATAGTAGCCGGAACAAAATATCGTGGACAATTTGAAGAAAGAGTAAAAGCTATTCTGAACGAGTTATCAAAAAATCATAATGTTATTCTTTTTATTGATGAAATTCATACTATAGTTGGTGCCGGTGGTGCAAGCGGCTCATTAGATGCAGCAAATATGTTAAAGCCTGCGTTAGCTCGTGGCGAAATTCAATGCATTGGGGCAACCACTTTAGATGAATACAGACAATATATTGAAAAAGATGGTGCTTTGGAGCGTCGTTTCCAGAAAATTATGGTTGAGCCAACTTCGGAAGAAGAAACTTATGAAATATTAAATAATATTAAAGAAAGATACGAAGACCATCATAATGTAATTTATACTGATGAAGCTATTAAAGCATGCGTAAAGTTAACAAATAGATATATTACAGACCGCCATTTGCCCGACAAAGCAATTGATGCACTTGACGAATCCGGCTCACGCGTACATATTTCAAACATTCATGTACCTCAAACAATAGTTGATTTAGAAAAGAAAATAGAGATAATTAAAAAAGAAAAAGTCGGTTCTGTAAAAAATCAAAATTTTGAACTTGCGGCTAACTTACGCGACCAGGAAAAGCGATTACTTGAAGCTATTGAGATTGAAAAAAACAAATGGGAAAAGGATATGAATGCTCACAGGCAAACTGTTACCGATGAAAATGTTGCCGAAGTAGTTGCAATGCAGACAGGTGTGCCGGTTCAAAGAATTGCTCAAGCCGAAGGGCAGCGTTTGTTAAAAATGCTTGACGAAATTAGGGTTAAAGTTATTGGACAAGATGAAGCTATTAAAAAGGTAGTAAAAGCAATTCAAAGAAACCGTGCGGGATTAAAAGACCCGAATAAACCAATCGGAACATTTGTTTTTCTTGGACCTACAGGTGTTGGCAAAACTCAATTAGCTAAAGTTCTTGCCGAATATTTGTTTGACAATCCTGATAATTTAATCAGAATTGATATGAGCGAATACATGGAGAAATTTTCAGTTTCCCGATTAGTAGGAGCTCCTCCAGGTTATGTTGGCTACGAAGAGGGTGGACAATTAACCGAAAAAGTTCGCCGTCGCCCTTATTCTGTAGTGCTTTTAGATGAAATTGAAAAAGCACACCCCGATGTATTTCATATTTTATTGCAGGTATTAGATGAAGGCAGATTAACTGATAGTTTAGGACGAAGAATTGATTTTAGAAATACGATTATAATAATGACTTCTAACATTGGAACTCGCCAGTTATCTGAATATGGAAGAGGTGTTGGTTTTGAAACGTCTGCAAAAAAAGATACTTTTAATGACCATGCAAAAGGTATTATCGAAAATGCACTTAAAAAAACTTTTGCACCTGAATTTTTAAATAGAATTGATGATGTTGTTATGTTTAATTCACTTGAACGTGAACACATTCACCAAATTATTGATATTGAACTTAAAGGATTGTTCCAAAGAGTTAAAATTATGGGGTACGAATTAAAAATTTCTGCTCAGGCAAAAGATTTTATTTCCGACCGTGGTTTTGATGTACAGTTTGGTGCCAGACCTTTAAAACGTGCACTTCAAAAATATTTAGAAGACCCGATGGCAGAAATAATAATTAAAAACACGCCTCATCCAAACGATGTGATTTTAGTAGGGTTTAATAAAAAAACAGAGTCTATAACTATTAAAATTCAGAATAAAAGTAGTGCTGTAGAAAAGAAAAAGGAAGAATGATTAATGATTAATGCGAATCAAGGGTTGAAATCTAAAAGTCCCCTTTCCTTCGTCAGGATAAACTCCAGCATGATATATTAAAATTATTTCGTTCCTACGGAACTATTGATTTGGCTATGATTATTTTTTCTACCAATATACCATTCCTAACGGAACTAAAAAATCTAACCCTATTCGCATGATTAATGAATAACGATTTAAAAAAAATCATTAATCTAATAATCATATTTCGTTACTGTTCGGGTACACGTCAATTATCTATTTAGTCGTCCCTTAAAAAGTATTCAACAAAATAGTATTCAGTTAAATAACG
>JAVHRE010000380.1:0-10969 GCA_036171495.1 Bacteroidales bacterium | reverse complement strand
TATTTATTTGTTTTTTGGTTACCTTTTCCATTTTTAAGTATAAATTTATAAATCTTAAAAAATTAAAACTATGCATTCAATTAAGTTAATTTTAGTGTCAATAATAATATTGGCAACAATTTCATGCGGGTCATCTTCATTTAAACAATCAGATGGAAGTCCTGCAAGCAGCAACACTGCTTATGCAAAAGAAGAACAAAATGCCGATGTTTCAAAATCTGCAGGAGCCGGGAATCTTTCGGAAAAAAAATCGGACATTCTGAACGTTGTTGAAACTGCCAAAATAATTAAAACCGGTAATTTGAATGTTGAAGTAGAAAATTATGAAACTTCCATTGTTAAAATCAGAGAAATAATTAAACAATCGCAAGGTTATATTTCAAACGAAGAAGAGAATCACTCAAGTTATCAGATATATAACACGCTAACTATTAGAGTTCCAAAGGAAAAGTTTGATGATATATTATCAAAAATTGAAAAAACAGCTTTAACCGTTAACTCTAAAAATATTAATATGCAAGATGTTTCGGAGGAATATGTTGATTTAACTACCCGTTTAAAAACAAAAAAAGAAGTTGAATTGCGGTATTTAGATATACTTAAACAAGCTCGTTCAATAAACGAAATTTTAAGTGTTGAAAACGAGCTTAGGGTTATTCGCGAAGAAATTGAAGCAAAAGAAGGCAGAGTAAAATTTCTTGATAGTCAGGTTGGTTACAGCACATTAACACTTTATGTTTACCAGCAATATGACAATCCTTATAAACCCGGTTTTTTTAATAAAATCGGAAAAGCTTTAAGCGCCGGATGGGAAGGAATTAAAATATTTATTGTTGGACTATTTTATATTTGGCCGTTTTGGGTAATTTTAGGAACATTTTTTATATGGCTTAGCTGGTTCTTAAAAAAGAAAAAGAGGGCTAAAAAATAAAGGGGACTTCTAATCCCGCTTTGGGCGGGATTAGAACCAACCTAAAAAAGAGGCTGACTCAAAAACGAGACAGCCTCTTCTTTATTTTAATTCTACTTTACTTCTATACTGGTTCTAAACAGGTTTGTTTTTGCAAACCTGTTTAGAATCCAGTTATGCTGAGCAAATAGGTTTGATTTTTTTTCAAACACTATATACTGAGTGTAGGCAGATTCTGCTATAGCGGAAGATGCCTTACAGTCAGTTATGCCGCTGTCCGATTTTTGCAAAATTGGACAGAAGCGGTATAATTCAAAAATATATTAATTTTACGCATTGCATATTAGTAAATTAATGAATAGAAACAACTTTAAAAACAAATTGGTTCTCGGCACTGTTCAGTTTGGGCTCGATTACGGAATTAACAACAGCACCGGTAAGGTATCGGACATGGAAATCGAAAAAATTCTGTTAATTGCATCACATCATCAATTAAATTATATTGACACTGCTCAGGCTTATGGCGACAGCGAATTGCGACTTGGTAAGCAATTTGCAAAAGCAAATAACCATTGGAAAGTCATCACAAAAATCAACAAACAAAATGTAGAACGAATTACTGATTCAATTAATGAATCTTGTAAAAAATTAAACTTAAACAAGTTTTATGGAGTAATTTATCACGATTTTTCTTCATTCAAAAAAAATCAGGGAACATACAAAGAACTCGAAAAATTAAAACAAAATAATGTTGTAGAAAAAATTGGTTTTTCGCTTTATCATCCACACGAATTGGAATATTTACTTCAGAATAACATTAATTTCGATTTAGTTCAAATACCGTATAGTGTTTTCGACCAACGGTTTACAAACTATTTTGAAGAATTATCAAAAAAAAATGTTGCCGTTCATGTAAGAAGTGTTTTTTTGCAAGGAATTGTATTTTCTGCTCTTTCAAAACTTCCGGAATATTTTGAAGAGTTTAAATCAAAACTACTTTCTTTAAGCAAAATATCCAAAAAACACGATATTCCCAAACTTGCTTTGTGTATGCTTTTTGCACTTCAAAACAAAAATATTAGTGGTGTAGTTATGGGTGTAGATAATTCTAAACAATATACCGAAATCATTGAAAAAGCAGAAAAATATATCCTTACTCAATCCATTATAAGCGAGTTAATTAATTTAAATGAAACCAACAATAATTATATTTTACCTTATCTTTGGAAAATAAAATGAAAATGTTTTCGCTAAACGATAAAAATGCCTTAATAACAGGTGGTTATGGACATTTAGGAAAAGCCATCGCAAAAGAATTGCTCCAGGCTGGTGCAAAAACTTATGTTTTAGGCAAAGAAAAAGCAAAATTCGACAAAGAATTTTCGGGCACTAATGCTATTTTTAAAAAATTTGATATTTCTGATACAGAAATAATTAAATCAGTTTTTAATGAAATATTTTTAGCTGATAACAAAATAGATATATTAATTAATAACGCAGTTTATTTAAAAGGCAATAACCCTGAAGCAATTAGTGATGAGGATTTAGCATATTCGTTAGATGGCACTTTATCAAGTGTTTACAAGTGTATAAGAGAAGTAATGCCTTACATGAAAAAGCAAAATTGTGGACGAATAATAAATATTGCATCAATGTATGGCATGGTTTCGCCCGATTTCAGCATTTATAAAAATGGCGAGTTTTTAAATCCTCCTCAATATGGGGCGGCAAAAGCTGGAGTTATTCAGCTTACAAAATATTTTGCATCTTATTTAGGCGATAATGGAATTACTGTAAATTGTGTTAGTCCCGGTCCTTTTCCAAATCCGCAAATACAAAAGCATACCGATTTTATTCAACAGTTAAGCAATAAAACAATGCTCAAAAGAATTGGTGAACCCAAAGAGTTAGCAGGTATTTTTGTTTTTCTTGCTTCAGATGCATCAAGTTACATTACCGGGCAAAATATTGCAGTAGATGGAGGTTGGACAGCATGGTAAATTCTTGTACTGCAATTATTCAAGCCCGAATGGGCTCCGAAAGATTTTATGGTAAAGTGTTGAAACCTTTACCATTTAACAGTAACTTTTGTATATTAGACCAAATTATAAGTAGAGTTAAAGCTGCTAATGTTGAGCAAGTTATTGTCGCCACCTCAAATCAAATTAACGATAACGAAATTTTTAATTATTGCCAGAAAAAAGGTTACTTGTGTTTTAGAGGCGACGAAGAAAATGTGTTAAAGCGGTTTTACGATACTGCAAAATACTTTAACTCTAAAAACATCATTAGAATTACAGGTGACAATCCTTGCATTGACCCGAAATACTTAAAAATTTCTGTTGATGATTTTTTTAAAAATAGTCCCGAATATTTTGCTACACGCGGATTGCCTTTAGGCACTAATTTCGAAATATTTACTTTTGCAGCATTTGAAAAATGCTACTTACAAGCTAAAGAGAAATATGATATCGAAAATGTTACACCATATTTTTATAATAATACCAATATTTTTAAAGTTCATTTGGCACAATACGACTTTGATAAAAAAGAAATCCGATTAACAGTTGATACAAAGGCTGACTATATGTTTATGTGTGTGTTATACGATTATTTATATCCCCATAATAACATGTTCGGATTAAATGAAATTTTAAAATTATTTTTAGATAAACCATATATCTTTGACATAAACAATAACATAGCACAAAAAAGATTTATTGCAAATGATACAGATGAACTTAAATACGCATTAGAAATACTTGAACCCTATCATTTAAAAAATGCTGAAAAGATTATTAATAAGGAAATTAAGTATTAATTGTGTTTAATGTTATTTTCAAATCATAATAAAAATCTAAAATCGCTAATGAATACATTAAAAGGTGAAACACAAATTTCGGAACTTGGCGAATTTGGTTTAATTGAACATCTTACAAAATCAATTAAAATTAAAAACGAATCGACAATTAAAGGTATTGGTGATGACGCTGCCGTTCTCAATTACAAAAATAAAAAGATACTTGTTACAACTGATTTATTGGTAGAAGGAATACATTTTAATTTAATTTATACGCCTTTAAAACATCTTGGATACAAGGCTGTTGCAGTAAATTTATCGGATATTTGTGCAATGAATGGCATTCCACGCCAAATTACAGTTTCTATTGCTATTTCAAAAAAGTTTACGGTTGAGGCAATTGAAGAATTGTACGAAGGAATTAGACTTGCCTGCGATAAATATGGAATTGATTTAATAGGTGGTGATACATCAAGTTCGCTAACAGGGTTATTAATTTCTATAACTGCAATTGGCGAAGCAAACGAAACAGATATTGTTTATAGAGATGGAGCTAAAAATACAGATTTAATATGTGTTTCGGGCGATTTAGGTGCAGCTTATATGGGATTGCAACTGCTTGAACGAGAGAAACATGTTTTCTCAGAAAATTCTAATATTCAGCCCGATTTTTTTGGGCATGAGTATATTCTTGAACGTCAATTAAAGCCAGAACCTCGTATTGATATAATTACAAAATTAAAGAAAATAAATATTAAACCAACATCTATGATTGATATTTCGGACGGTTTAAGTTCAGAAATAATGCACATTTGCAAAAATTCAAATACAGGTTGTAAAATTTATTCCGAAAAAATACCTGTTGATATAACAACTTGTAATATGGCAAATGAATTTAATATTGCCTCCGAAACAGCCGCTCTAAATGGTGGCGAAGATTATGAGTTATTGTTTACAGTTTCATTAAAAGATTATGAAAAAATTAAAAACATTAAAGAAATAACTATCATTGGCAATATTACTGAAGTTTCGGAAGGAATGAATTTAATTTCGCCCGATGGTAACCTAATTTCAATTACAGCACAAGGGTGGAATGGAATAATCTAACTGATGTAACGCAAATGAAAGTGAATAAACGCTAAATACCAAATTCCAAATACCAAGATGGCTTGTGTGCAAGACTTGGGTTTTGGAACTTGGAACTTTATTTGTACAATAATTATTTACGTAACATAAGAACTATAATGCTATACCAGCAGTTACGGTTAAAGCATTATTTGAATATTTATCAAAAGCAGAAGTATTAATATTTGTATAACCGAATTTATATCGGGCATCTAATATTAAATTATGAGAACCAGCTTTAAAACTAATCCCAATTCCCATTACAATACCAAAATCAAGATTGTTAAATTTATCTGACACGTTTTCTTTTGTGTAAAAATACTTTGCAGGAGCAGTATCAAATAGTATTCTGTTTGAAGCTATAGCACTTAAAATATACCCGAAAGAATGTCCTAAAAATATTCTTGGTGTAATTCCATCAATATCATGTGGATTAAAACTTAACAGTAAAGGAACTTCTATTGTATGAAAACAAATATTTGTAGATGTTGGATAATTTTTTGCAGTTAAAGGTGCAGTGTTGGTTATTCCTTGCTGTAAATATAAAATTTCTAACCCTGCAGACAAAGATTTTTTTAAATCGTAATTTACAAAGCCACCACCAGTTATGCCAATCCGATTATCACTTGTACTTTGAAAGTTTTTAGCCATTGTACTATTTACTAAACCAAGTTTTACACCATAATGCAAAGGGTTATCTTGTCCAACAGAAACAGAAGTATATAATAAAAAAGAAATTACAATAATAAATGTTAGTTTTTTCATAATTTAAGATTTTGAAATTTTAACAAAAATATATATAAAATTTGTAATATTAAAATATCTGCATACATTTGCAAAAATAATTTAATTTAAACTTTAACAGTATGAAAAATTTGAAATTTGTTTTTATTTTAGTCGTATTTGCAATTACTGCAAGTTTTTTTACATCATGTAAGAAAGATAAATTTACTGAGGAAGACGCTATGAATCTTCAGGCAACAATTGATGCAAATTATGCCCGTCTTCAGGATTCACTTTTAAAAGTTGGAGGCGTTATACATTATAGTGTTAACGTTGTTTCCGTTGGAAATGCAGCAAAGTCAACCGGGAGTACAAATGCTACTGGTGCAACAGTTTCTGCAATTCAAAATGGCGGAGTATTAACTGTTACAACAGGTGCTGATGGTATTGCCGTTTTTGATAACATGAGAATAGGAAATGTAACTGTAAATGTTCAGCTTGCAGGTCATTCATCAGTTGATTTTGTTGCAGATTTAACTCCTGCAAATAATATTACAGGACCAGGTCAGGACTTATCACAAACTACAAGATTAGCTGCTACTTTAATTCCAATGTTTCCTAAATCGGGAGCAACAATGGCAACTATTAATGGTAAAGTTACTTACGAATCAAATTTAACAAATAATACCCGCGAATTTCCAACATCTGCTGTTGTAATTTGTGCGATTGATGTTACAAGTCCATTGTTTACAGATTTCACAACTCCAACTGGCGGAACTATTAATCAAGACCAAGCTGGAAGAATAATTAATATTGTTTATAGTGATTTTAGCTCAAACGGAGTTGCTGATGCAAGCGGAAATTACAGCTTACAAGTTCCCGCTACTGCAACAGGTTTACCTATAAAATTAGCGGTTTCAGATTTTTCAACAAATCAAAGTTTATTATTAGCAGTATTAAATGGACAAAATGTTGACGGTGTTCAATCTATCAGAACTATGTTTGGTTCAAATTTTACACCAAGCAATATTCCTTCGGTTCTTCCTGCCTACGTTACAGTTGGTGCTCCAACTGGAGCTATTGGAACTTATACAAATAATGCAACTTTAGGTGCAGTTACTACTGTTGCTGGAACTGTTACAAATATTACCGTGAATACTCAAGGTTTAGGATACACAAATACTCCCGATGTAGTTATTACATCACCCGATCCTTATGCAACTGGTGCAACCGCTACAGCAATCCTTAATGGTAATGGAGAAGTTACAGCAATAAACGTAACCAATGGTGGTTCAGGATATATTACTGCAAATGCGATATTAAATATTAATACTTTCAATACAACTGCTAAAGCAATTGTTACAAGTAATGTAAATGGAAATATCACAGGTATAACAGTAACTAATGGTGGTAAGGGATACATTACCAAGCCATCGGTAACAATTACTGAATCAGTTCCCGGACTTGGCACAGGTGCAGCAGCAGTGTCAAGTTTAAACAATCCAAGCAATGGACAAATTAATATTCAATTAACCAATGGCGGAACAGGTTACACGGGTAAAAATTATATTACCGGAGCTGGCGATGGTGTTGCTGTTACTCCAGGTGGAACAACTTTTAATGTTATTTCCGGAACAACAGTAATTAAAGATGTTTATCTTGGTACAGGCAAAAGAGAAATTGAGAATTAATTTGCTTGCAAGAAAACGTCAATTTTTGCGTTATGCTCGTCTAAAAAATCAGTCATTCCGCTTAGGCGGAACTCCTAATTTTATTAGACTTCGCAAGCCTTAAACTTGATGTTTTCTTATCAAACAAAGAGTTTTCTTTTTTCTATAAATTAAATTTTTTACTTGTAACTCATATAATACTCCGCTAACTTTAAATCCTCATTAGTAGTAATTTTAATATTTTGTTTTTCGCCTTCAATTAAATTTAATTTAAATCCTGCATTTTCTACAACCGAAGCGTCATCGGTAAAATTATTTTTAAAATGTGATTTGTAAGCGGTTTGCAACATTTCGGAATCAAAAACTTGTGGGGTTTGAATTAGCTTAATGCTATTTCTGTTTAATTGTTTTGAATTATTTTCGGAAATTTCGCGAACAGTTTCGTTAACTCCAATGCATGGAATTGCGTTTCCGTTTTTTTTAGCTTCTGCAAAACATTTTTCAATTAAACATACGCTAACAAGAGGACGAACTGCATCGTGCACTGCAATTAATCCTTTTGAAGATATTGTTTTTAATCCATTTTTTACCGATTGGTATCGGGTTTCGCCACCTTCAATTAAAGTGTGCTTAATGTTAAAATTGTATTTTATGCAAATATCCTTCCAGGTAGAAAAATGCTGGCTTGGCAACACTAAAATAATTGTAATTAACGGGTTATAATCGTAAAATTTTTGAATAGTATGGATTAGAATGGGTTTTTCTTTTATACAAAGAAATTGTTTTGGGGCAGAAGTTCCCATTCTAACACCTAATCCGCCAGCAACAATAATAACAAATTGCTCTAATTTTACTTCTTGTTTATGCATCCTTGGTTTTTTACTTTAATCTGAAACCATTTTAAATTATCAAATTTTAGAAATTTGTAATTATTGGAAACTAATTCGTTTAACGAGCCAAACCAATCGCCTAAAAAATCATCACGCGATAAGTCATCGCGGTCGTAAACGCCAATTTTAAATTTGTCGTTATTCGAGAAATGATAAAGATAAATGGTATCTTTATAATCGTAACTTGTTGCATTTGTTGCTTCGGCAGAACGCCAATATGGAAAAGAAAAATCACCTTCACCAGTCGCCGGGTAATATATTTCCCAATAAATATCTGGCAATCCTGAACCAAATATACTAAAATCCATACTACTTGGCGAAAATTTATCGTCGTTTCGAAGCTCTAAGCCATTACCGTATATTGTTGTTAAGTAAATTTCAGGCACATCAATTTTAAATTTTACCTTACCTTTAATTACATTGCTCTCTATTTCTAAATCAGTAGCGTTTTTAGTTTGTTTATCTATGTGAGTGCCATAAAAATTTTTAATAAATAATTCGCCATCAATTACTTGCTCGCCAGATGTTAAGTTATGAAATAAATTCATAGGAAATTTTATTTCACTATGGTAGTATGGAAGAATATTTTGTTTGTCAAATGGAAGAATAACAATATTTGTGTCAATTAAAGAATTAGAAAAACCATTATAACCAACCACCTTATTGTTAATTGTTAATGCTTTTCCATTACAAGATAACTTTAAAAAAAATCTGGTATCTGTTAGTGTATCACCAAAAAAACTATCAATTGGCAGTTCTAAGTTTTTAGGTAATTTATAATCTAACGTAATAGTAACTATGTTTTTATACTCTGCAATTTTTAATTTAACATTTTTAGAATTAAACATGTTTGTTTTTCCAAAAACTTCAGTGTCAATTGTTTTTTCATCAAGTTTTCGGTCCCAGTCGCTAATGCAACTTACAAAATAAAAACAAATTGCAACTATATAAAAGTGCTTTATCATTATTGAAATAAAGTTTGGTCGTTGTTGGGCAATTTTATTCCTAAATGTTTGTATGCTAACTCTGTAGCTTCTCTTCCGCGTGATGTTCTTTTTAAAAATCCTTCTTGTATTAAAAATGGTTCGTAAACTTCTTCAATAGTGCCGGCATCTTCGCTAACAGAAGTGGCAATTGTATTTAAACCAACGGGTCCACCATTAAATTTATTGATAATTGTTAATAATATTTTATTGTCCATTTGGTCGAGCCCATATTTGTCAATATTAAGAGCATCAAGGGCGAATTTTGCAATTTTTAAATCAATTTTCCCATTACCTTTTACTTGAGCAAAATCGCGGACACGTCGTAGCAATGCATTTGCTATTCTTGGAGTTCCTCTGCTACGTCGGGCTATTTCATAAGAAGCATCATCAATAATAACAACTTGCAATATTTCGGCAGAATGTTTTATTATTTTATCAAGAATTTCGGCAGAATAATATTCGAGATGCATTCTAATCCCAAATCTTTCGCGAAGCGGGCTGGTAAGTAAACCCGAACGAGTTGTTGCACCAATTAATGTAAATGGGTTTAGTGTAATTTGAATTGAACGTGCACTTGGTCCCTTGTCTAACATTATATCAATACGATAATCTTCCATTGCTGAATATAAATATTCTTCAACAACGGGGCTTAATCGGTGTATTTCGTCAATAAATAAAACATCGCCTTTTTCGAGATTTGTTAATAAACCAGCAAGGTCGCCGGGTTTGTCTAATACAGGACCGGAAGTTATTTTTAATCCGGCACCAAGTTCATTAGCAATAATATTGGCAAGAGTGGTTTTCCCCAATCCTGGCGGACCGTGCAATAAAACGTGGTCAAGCGATTCGCCGCGCATTTTAGCAGCTTTAACAAATATTTTTAAATTTTCGACAACTTTTTCCTGTCCATAAAAATACTCGAATTCGTTTGGACGAAGTTTTCGTTCTAATTCATTGTCTTTTTCGTTAATATTATCTTCGCGTATATCAAAATCGCTCATTTATTCGAGTATTGATTTATAAACTACAAATCTAAACAATTTTGTAAGTACTTAACAATAAAAATAAATATAGACCTAACAAGTTTTTTTAACCTGTTAGGTCTTATCAATAAAATTGTTTAATATTTAACAGAGTTACTTATTTTTGTGGCAATCTCGTTAAGTTTTTCTTTAGATAAAGTAAGTTTTGGTCTCGAAAAATCAATATCAGATACACGATTTATAGGAATTAAATGTATATGAGCATGAGGTACTTCTAATCCAATAACAGCAATTCCAATTCGTTTGCAAGGAACATTTTTTTCGATTGCTTTAGCAACTTTTTTAGCAAAAACGAACATATCGGCTAAATTATTATCTTCAAGAGCAAAAATATAATCAGTTTCTTTTTTGGGAATAACGAGTGTATGACCTTCAGCTAAAGGGTTTATGTCTAAAAAAGCTAAAAAATCTTTAGTTTCAGCAATTTTATAGCAGGGAATATCACCGGCAACAATTTTAGAAAAAATGTTTGACATATTTTTATTATGGATTATTAAGTTATTAAGTCATTAGTTATTCGGACATTAATTATTTCTTAATAACCTAATAACTCAATAACTTCTTTAATTGTCATTAACGAGATATTTCAATAATTTCAAATGATAGTCTTCCGCTTGGTACTTGTACTTCAACAATGTCGCCTAATTTTTTACCAAGTAACCCTGAGGCAATTGGAGTGCTTATTGAAATTTTACCTTCTTTAAGATTAGCTTCACTTTCGCTAACTAAAGTATATTGTTGTACAGTGTTATTGGTTAAATTCTTAATTTTAACTTTTGATAAAATTTGAACTTTCGATTTATCAATTTTAGAATCGTCAAG
>JAVHRE010000379.1:0-2125 GCA_036171495.1 Bacteroidales bacterium | reverse complement strand
TATTGTAAGGGCTTTAGCCCAAATATTTAAATCCTTAGCTTGACGCGTATGCGCGAAGGCGGGAATCCCCTATTCGAAGCACTATTTTTCTATTACCGGGAGATTCCCGCCTGCACGGGAATGACGGGAAATCGTGAATGTTTTGTAATTTTGCCGGGTGAGTAGTTACGAAGAAATATAAAAACATAAAAGTTCGTTGTTAAACAAGGGAACTTCTAAAAATTAACAAAACGTCATTCTGAACTTGTTTCAGAATCTCACAAAACGAAGCTCTGCCTTTAATATGAGATGGCGGGTCAAGCCCGCCATGACGTTCCGTTTTTAACGGAATTAATTTTCAGAACCCACCTTAACTCGAAAAAATTTAGTTCACAGAAATTTTAAAACTATTACTTATTGCTTCAATATTATCGCTGTTTTTAAACTCATTTTCACTCACTTCTTCAACAATTAAAGTTATAATATTGTTTTCGAGTATTGGCTTCGATAATTTGTTTTCATAAATAATGGTTGAGTTAGTTGGAATTTTATAACCATCTAAAGTTCTTATTGCATCAACATGAGTTTGATAATAAACCTCGCCTGCAATATAAGTTCCTCTCATTTGAGGAACTTCAAAACCGTTTGCCCATATTACTCTGCCATCATTATTTGTAGAACGTAAACCAATTGCAGCTAAAGCCCCGATAATACCTTTCTTTTTGTTATTGTTTAAAAACTTAACATTCAAATTATTGCTTTTAATTAACATAACAGCCTCTTTAATAGATACAATTTCTTTTTTTGATTTCAACGAAAATTCAACAATATCGTTCTGAATATTATTAGAATCGGCAAAAACAATAGCTGTATTTGAACATTTCTGACAATTATCGGTAATAAATTTCTTGCAAAATGAAATCAATTTTTCAAAATCACAAGATGTAACTTCTAAACATGCAGAATTATTAATATTTGTATATTTGATTTTTTTTGATAAAAAAAGCTGATGTCTGGTAATGTTAACAACTTTTCCGAGATTATTACTTTCTATTTGCTTTGCTAAACTTTTAGTAATCTCTCCTGTTCCTTTGGAAGTTGAACTATCAGTATCATCAATTCCTATGAATAAACGATTTTGTGGCATTTTAAGGATAATTTGGTTAACGCAAAGATATATTTCTTAAAATAAGAAAAAAATATTTTTTGATAAAAATTATCAACAAATTGACTAACAAAACTTACTTGTCCTTAATAAACTTTTTAAATTCAATAATTAAGCTTTCAATATTTGTATCAATATTGTTGTGAAGTTTATCCCAGGCTTCAATAATTTTTCGTGCATCATCTGTTAATGTTGATGTACCACCACATTTTCCTCCACGTTTGCGAACAATCAATTTTATTCCAAGCATAAATTCGGCATTTTTAATATCGCCCCATGCTTTTCTATAACTTATTTTTAATATGTTAGCTGCTGCCGATAATGAGTTTGTTTGAGCAATTTGCTTTAAAAGTTCAATTTTCCCTTCGCCTAAAATGCCTATGCCATCTGAGCTATCAAGCCAAATTTTATAATTAACTCTAAATTTATTGAATTTATGTGAATTACTTCTCACTTTTTATTAAGTTATTAGGTTATTAAGTTATTCATCAATTATAATTACGAATTAATGATTACGAATTACGTTTTTTTGACACGAATTAACACGAATTTGCACTAATATATTTCCCTTCTTTTTCGTGAAAATTCGTGAAATTAGTGTCAACTTTATTTTTACTTTTATCTTTTTAACTTCTCACTTTTAACTTTTTACTTTGTTCATTGTATTAAGGTGAACAAAAAAATAAACATCCCCCTACCCTACTTCGTCAAACTCAGTACAGGCTCTTCGCTTACACACAAGCGAGCACACAAGGGGGACAAACTTTTCACTTTTTACTTTCCACTTTGTTCTATGTTCATTGTTCTACGTTTACAGTTTATCGTTTTTGGTTTCTGGTTTTTCATTTTATTAAGTTATTTAGTTATTAGTTATTGGGTTTATTGAACGCTTACTTCCTGAATAACTTAATTTCTTTAATAACTTAATAACTGATGTTACGCAAGGTTTAATTTTTAGGCAATTATTGTTCATTGTTTTAA
>JAVHRE010000378.1:5363-11112 GCA_036171495.1 Bacteroidales bacterium | reverse complement strand
TTATACAAAGTTCAGCTATGTAAAATTAAAAGTCAACTGTTTTATGATAAAAAGTTATTAACAACTTATAAACAGACGATTAACTTGTTTAGTGTTTGTTACAAAATATTTGTCCGCCCTTGTTTGTGTCCTCACAAACAAGGTGTGCATTTGCATTTCATTTGTGTGAAACTTCGTTTGTGAAGACACAAACGAAGGCAGGAAACTTGAGCAATTAAAATATCCAATATACAAAGCCCAATGTAGAATGTAGAAGTGAAAATTCGTGCAATTCGTGTCAACTTTATTTTTGCGTAACATGAGTAATTAATAAAAAATACTTATTTTTGTGTGTTAATAATAACACTATCAAAAATATTAATGATTTATAAAATACTAATAATATTTCTTTTTACTTTTTCGATATTAAATGGAAATATTATTGCTCAGGAAACAGTAAAATCGGCTCAGGAAACTCAGCTTGAGCAAAAAGCTTTTGCTCTTTTTAAAGAAGAAAATTATTCGGAAGCACTTCCACTATTTTCACAGTTATTAAGCTTGTTTCCTAAAGAACCAAATTACAACTTCGGTTATGCAGTATGTTTAATCGAAACAAATCAACAAATCGAAAAAGCAATAAAATATTTAGAATTTGCCGATAGTAAAAGCCAAAATCCTTTAATAAAATATTATCTCGGAAGAGCAGAACATTTAAGTTATAAATTTGACGATGCACTTGTTCAATACGACCTTTTTGCTCAAAAAGCAACCCCTGCCGATAAAAAGAAGTATTTGTTAGATAGCAGGATAGCAATGTGCAATAACGGTAAAAAACTTATTCAATTCATAAGTGATTTAACCGTTGTTGATAATAAAAAAATTAAAAGCGAAAATTATTTTTATTCTTATGAATTAAACGATTACGGTGGTAAATTAATTATTAAACCTCCCGAATTCAAATCGAAACTCGATAAAAAATTAGAATCACCAAATACCGTTGTTTTTTTGCCAAACTCAGGAACTGAAGCATATTTTGGCAGCTATGGCGATAACAAAGCAAATGGAAAAGATATTTATAAAATATCGAAATTGCCGGATGGAAAATGGAGTAAACCGGAAAATTTAGGAACAACAATTAATACTCCCTACGATGAAGATTTCCCGTTTTTCTCAACCGATGGAAAGACTTTGTATTTTTCATCAAAAGGGCATAACAGCATGGGAGGTTACGATATTTTTAAATCAGAGTTAGATAGTGCAACTAAAAAATGGTCTAATCCGATAAACCTTGATTTTCCAATAAATACACCTTACGATGATTATTTATACATTCCCGACAAAGACGAAAAATATGCTTTTTTTGCATCAAACCGCGAAACAAATGGTGATAACATTTCAGTATATAAAATTATAGTAGATAAGCATCCTGTAAAAAGAGAGTTTAATAATATTGAGGAAGTTATAAACACATCGAAACTCGAAATTTCAACATTAGCCGAAATTCATAAAGCCGAGAATTCGAATAATAAAACAGAAAATAAATTAACAACAAATAATGTTACAGATAACAACAATGTTCAAAGTACAAATAATTATAAGTTTAAACCTATAACTTATTCGCCAAATTTAACTACCCAACAATTAAGCTCAGAAGTTGCGAAGGATGAAGAAGTTATAAACAAGAAAGCAGATACAATACGTAAGCAAAGTAATTTAGTTTACCTGTCTGCAATTGAACAAAATAAACAGGCAAACGAGAAACGCCAACTTGCATCAAATAAAACCGAACAACTTAAAAACATTACCGATAACTCACAGGTTGAGCTAAAGAAACAAGAAATTTTTGATTTAATTACCGATGCCGAAAATATAGAAAAAAATGCAGTAACAGCTTATAATCTTGCTAAAAATTTAGACCAGATTGCCAGCGATATTGAAAAAGATGCAGCAAAAACAAAGAACACTAAAGATGCCATTAATAATGCCGACAACACTAATACTGAAAGTCTTGTAGAAGTTGTAAATAAAAACAAGGAACGTTTAAGTAGCAGCCAAAGTAAATACACTTCTATTGAAAATGAGATTAATAACAGAAATAATCTTGCTAACAATAAGCAAATAGAACTTTTGCAAAGTCAAAAAACTGAACAGGAAAATCAAAATAAAATTACAGATACCGAAAAAGAAATTAGTTCATTAAAACAACAAATTGATAACGAAAGTAATAATGAACAGAAAACAATATTATCCGAAAAATTAGAGAATAAAAACAAATTGCTGAATAATTATAACACCCAAGATTCGCTCATTCAAGAAAATAATGATAAAACAAAATTAGAGGCTGAAAATATACAGGCAGAAGTAAACTTTTTAAAACAAATATCAAATTCAATTAAAACTGACACGCGTTCAACACAAGATATAGCAATGCTTACAAAAAACATTAATAAACAACAACTTCATAAAGAGATTTTTGAAAAAGAACTTGATTCAGATGTTAAAAATGCTAATACTGTGCTTCAAAACAAACAACAAAATAATAACGTAGTTGCGTCAAACAATACTATTAAAAATCCAAATATTACTAATAATAATGTAAATGAAAATACGCAATTAAACGAAGAGCAAGTAAAGAAATTATACGCCCAAGCTGCTCAAAACAATAAAATAACAGATTCTTTACAGAATGTTATTACTGAAAAAGAAAAAATAATGTCAACTATTACAGACCCTGATAAACACTCCGTTGCTTTTAATGAAATTGTTCAACTTAATGATATTAAAGATTTAAAGCATAAACAAAATGAAGATTTGCTTAAACAAGCTAAAGCAAATGATAAAACATTAGCATCGAACAATAACACAAATGCCTATAATAGTAACTCGGTATTTCCATTCAGTAACGAAAATCAAACAAATCAGGATTCTAAAATAGTGGCATATCAAAAAGAATTACTTAATGCACAATATTATGATAATTTAATAATAGAACAACAAAGTAAACTCGAAATATTAAATAATACGCTTAATAACACAACAGATGCTAATTCAAAACCATCAATAGAAAAACAAATTGCAGATTTAAATAAAACAATTGCTCAAAATAAAAAGATAAAAGAACAAAGTAACTCAAATGCCACAAAACTTCATACTGATGCAGTTTCTGAAATTGACACAAGTTCAACAAATGAACAATTAGTTTTAAATGCCACACAATACCAGTTAAAAAGTAATATAATCCATGACAATGACCAGAAACAAATATTGAAACTTGTTGATGATGATAGGAAATATTTAAAAGATGCACAACAAAAGTATAACGATATAACAGCAGAAATTGCTGATTTAACAAAGCGAAGTGAGACATCAGACATTAAAATTAAAAAACAAATAGAAAAAGAAATTGTTATAAAACGTGAAAAACAAAAAGAATTGATTAACAAATACTCCACTGTATCAAAAGAATCTAATCAGGATGCCGCTTCAATTTATAAAGATGCGATAGATGATAACAGGATAATTGATAATACAAATCCCAATGTAAGGCTTGCAAACATGCTTGATAAAGAAGCCGATATTTATTTTGAAAAAGCTTCTAATGTGCGTAAAGATGCCGAAATGCAATCAAAACCCGAAGAAATACAAAAAGAAGAGCAGAAAGCCGATAACATTGAACAAATTGCAATTCAAAAACAAAAATATGCTATTGATTTATTTGTAAAATCTAAAACAAATTTAACTGCAAACAACGACACATCAAATAATTATGTGATAAGTAATCAAATTGTGATAAAGAGGTTTAATACTGTTTCGCCCGATACTAATACGGTGCCAAGGACAATTCAAATAACATTAAACCCTGATGAAGAAAATCAATTAAAAGCATACCGGCAAGAAACGCATAAAGCCGATATAATGCTTGCCGAAGCTAATAAAAGTTTAACCGAAGTTGAAGCAAATAAAAATCAAGCTGCAAATACTTTTTCATCGTCAGAGAAGCAGCAAATATTAAAGGATGTAGATGTTAAAGAACAAAAAGCTCATGAACAATTACTTACAGCATATAATAATTATGGAAAAGCCGATAGTTTGAAGTATTTGGTTTACAAAAATCAAATCGAACAATTACAAAATTCTGCACAAAATATTGGAAAAAATAAAACTATTGCAAAACAATATACAAACGAAGCCGAATTTTATTACACCGAAGCAAACAAAATAAAACAAAATGCTAAAACCATTAGTGCTCAAACTCAAAAAGTTGATGAATTAAAACGTGCAACAGATTTTGAAAACAAAGCACTTGCAAGCCAGGAATTTGCTGTTGATGCACTAACAGATGTAAATCCCGTGTTCTTTGTTTCAACAAATAATTTAACTAAAGTAGATAGACTTGATGCACTAAATCAAGCTGTTGATGTTGATGATATTGTGCACATAAAAACGAGTAGAATTATTTCAAAATTAAATCTTACCGAAGATGAGCTAAAACGGTTAGATGATGCCGAGAAGAAACGTGTAATCTCTAATCAGTTATTAAAAGATGCCGATAATTATCAAAAAACAATAGATAGTTTGCATAAAAAAGTTGATATGCCAACAAATGAAAAAGACAAGCAAAAAGCACAAAAGCAAATTCCGAAAATAGAAAAGGAAATGTTTGCAAGCAAGTTTACATCTGCCGAAATTGATGAAGGTGTAAACGATGCACGTTTTTATCTTTATAAAGATTATTTTAAGAAAACAAGATTAAACGATAATACTCAAGAAGCAAGACAGGGAAAACAATTAGAAAAAGATGCCATTACTAAATATTCTAAAGCTAAATCGTTACGCGAAAAAGCATTTATGAATGAAGATTCACACAAAGCATTTGATATTATTGTTCAGGCAAAACAGTTAGAAGTAGAAGCTATAGAAGACCAGGAAAAAGCTTATGGCATTTATCTTAATTTAAAACCATTAGACGATGAATTAAAGGAATATGCTTTAACTCATCCAAATAAAGTTAAACAACAAGAGCAGAATCTGGTTGTAAAAAGTACCGCTGACATAACTCACATTGAAACAAAAGTTGATACTACCCAAAAAATTATAGCATCAAATCAAACTACTAACCAACAAACAACAAACAATAAACAACAAATTACAAAAGAACAACCTGCAAATAATAAACAACAAACAACTAACAATGAACAACCAATTAACAATAAACAACAAATATTAAACGAACAAAACTTTCCTACCACTCAAGTATTTTGTTACCGTCAAATTATTCGTGAAACAGACGGAATTACAGTTCATTTGTTAGTTAATAATGCTAATCTTTCTGAAGATAAACAACATGGAAAAGTACAGGAAAAAATTCCACTTGGATATACTGCAACAAACATTGACAGTAAAAATGGCGTCTTTTCATTTAAAGATAATAATGTGAAATTTATATGGACGACACTCCCCGATGAAAGTCAATATCAAATTAGTTATAAACTTACTGCAACAACACCTTCTTCAGAAATACCCGACATTTCCGGTGCATTCTTTTATATTGACAATGAAGGAACAAAAATAAAAACTATTGAAAATCACGACTTCCTTGGCAATAATAATATGCTCGCAAATAATCAAATTGCTGATAAACAAATTACCGACAAGCAAATTACCGACAAGCAAATTACCGACAAGCAAATTACCGACAAACAAATTGCAGATAAACAAATTGCAGACAAAAAGATTGCCGACAAAAAGATTGCCGATAAACAAATTGCCG
>JAVHRE010000378.1:3830-5263 GCA_036171495.1 Bacteroidales bacterium | reverse complement strand
CAAATTGCAGACAAAAAGATTGCCGACAAAAAGATTGCCGATAAACAAATTGCCGACAAGCAAATTGCTGACAAACAAATTGCCGACAAGCAAATTGCTGATAAACAAATTATAGCATCAAATAAAACCACAAATGAGCAAACATTAAATAATAAAACAATAAACAATAAACAAAAAACAACGAACAATGAACAACCAATAAACAATAAACAACAAACAATAAACAACCCTAATATTTCAGAAGCACTTAACAAACAAGGTTTCGGTTTTTCAATATTGCCGGTAAACGCTTATAGTAATGCCAGTCCAATTCCAATGAATATTCCATTACCCGATGGAATTGTGTTTAAAGTTCAAATCGGAGCATTTAAAGCACCGGTTAAAAATGAATCGTTTAAAGGACTTAATCCAATTACCGGCGAAACACTCGAAGGAAGCCAGTATGTACGTTATTATGTTGGTTTGTTTTATTCGGAAGATGCTGCAGCAATTGTCCGCGACCAAATTAAACCAATTGGATATAACGATGCTTTTATTGTAGCATATAAAGATGGCAAAAAAATAACTTTGTTTGAAGCAAGACGCTTATTAAAAGAAAAAGGTGATGTTGAAAATTACAAACAATTAGCACAAGCCGAAGTAGATAAAATTAAAAATCGCACTAACGAGCCTGTAAATAATAAAACAAATGAGCAACAACATACAACTCAATTAAATAACCAGCAGAATAACCAAACTGTAAATTCAACAAATGTTACTAATACATCGGGATTATTTTATACAGTTCAAATTGGAGTATATAAAAATCCTGTATCAGCCCAGGATTTAAAAAATCTTTCACCAATTTATGAAGAGCATGCTTATAGTTTTATTCGTTATACTACGGGTAAATACAATGATTTCAAAAAAGCCGATATAGAAAAAAATCGTATTATTCAACTCGGAATATCCGATGCCTTTGTTTCGGCATATTATAATGGTAAAAGATTAAGTGTTGCCGATGCTTTAAAAATTGAAATACAAAACAAAGGAACTTCTACCGAACAAATTGAAGTGAAGTATCCCGAGCAACAAATTAACAATAAGCAAAATTTGTCAATAATAAAAGATTCTATTGTTTTTAAAGTTCAAATCGGTTCATTTAAAGAACAAGTACCGGTTGCTAAAGTTGCAAGATATTTAGAAATTGCTGCGAATTATGGATTAAACCAGGATAAAGATGAAAATGGAATAATAATTTACTCTATTGGAAAATTTAAGTCTTACGACGAAGCAATTAAAATGCGCGATGTAGTTATTAATGATGGCGAAAAAGACGCATTTGTTGTTGCCTATAGCGGAAGACAAAAAATTTCAGTAAATGATGCTAAAAAAACACTTGAACAATAAACAAAGTGAAAAGTTAAAAGTTAAAAGTTAAAAGTTAAAAGTAA
>JAVHRE010000378.1:0-3730 GCA_036171495.1 Bacteroidales bacterium | reverse complement strand
AAAAGTTAAAAGTTAAAAGTAAGAAGTAAAAAATGAGAAGTGAGAAGTAAGAAGTAAGAAGTAAAAAGTGAGAAGTGAGAAGTGAGAAGTAAGAAGTAAAAAGTGAGAAGTGAGAAGTTAAAAGTGAACAATGAAAACATTGAACATTGAACCTTTTTAAAAAACTATAAAATCTTCGGGATTTAACGGATTACCTTTATACCAAAGTTCAAAATGCAAATGCGGACCATTAGTAAATTCGCCTGTATTGCCAACAATACCAATAACTTCACCGGCTTTAACTTTTGTTCCTTCGGTTTTAAAAATATGCGATAAATGTTTGTATGCCGAAATAATTTCGTTAGGATGTTGAATTTCTATCATATACCCGGTTTCTAAAGTCCAACCCGAAAAAGTAATTGTACCATTTAGAGTAGCCAAAACCATTTCATCGGGCTTTGTAACTATATCAATACCATAATGTTTGTTTTTAATATCAAATGTGTCGGTAATCATTCCCTTTACCGGAAAATAAAAATGTAAAAGTTTAAAAATGTTATCATTATTATTTTCTTTATTACTAAGACTAAATTGGTTTTCTACTTCAACCTGTGTTCTAAATACTGAATCTTTTTCTGAAGGTTTTAAATTTATTTTTTTATAATTTTTTAACGAATCAATTATAGTTTTGCGATTAATTATTCGAGGTTCTTCGCCTGCAATAAGTGATTTTAAATTATCAAAATAAGCATCACGGATAATAATTTCATTTTCTAAAGAATCAACTTTAATACTATTCATTTTAATAAGCTGAGTAGTTTCGCCCGTTGGGTAACCATGAATAAATTCACGCAAAGGAGTATAAGCAATTAACACGGTTGTTGCCAATATCAATAAAAATGCACCAACCATTAATACTATAAAAACATTCAAACGCGTAAGCCGAATCCAAAAAACCTCTTCAAAAGTATTATCGT
Organism: Bacteroidales bacterium; assembly: GCA_036171495.1. Lineage (GTDB taxonomy): Bacteria > Bacteroidota > Bacteroidia > Bacteroidales > GWA2-32-17 > GWA2-32-17. The sequence goes on along the minus strand of JAVHRE010000378.1, from coordinate 2,774 downwards.
TGTAAACAATTAACCGATACTTATATCGTAAACTTTTAAAAAAACCTCTTTTTTTCTTTTTCTTTTCCATTGCTTATTGCAAAGATAAATAAAAGTTGAAAGTAAAAAAGTTAAAAGTTGAAAGTTTGTATTTCATTCTTCTGTTTACACAGTTTATTAAACAGACCCAATAGACTCTATCTCCAACTTATCAATTCGTATCCCCGACTGTGACGTCCTAAAATATGCCTACAGAAAAACTAATGATATTTTTACTATTTTTGACAAAAAACTAATGATATTTTAATTACATTTATCACATGAATTATTGGATAGATTTAAGTATTCAATATGCCAATCAGAAATCCTACTTGGATGACTTATTCCATGTTTACCCAACCATTCCTGAAGGCATAAGAGAAATCAATAAAGACAGTTGGGATAGAATTGAAACTGCTTTCAAAAAAAAGAACAACGATACTTTAATCAGAGAACTTCTGAAACATAACTTGTTTCCTATTAAAGACAGTTATGTTGCATATTTCAAGAGAGATAAATCTGCTATTGAACGCAATCCCAAAACTATAAACCGACTTTGCGGACGACTTTATGAAATGGGATTGGATACGATTTATGCCCGTTGTAGCGAACCAAAAGAAACAAATAGACAAATCGGACCATTTTTCAGAAGTGGTTAAACAGCAAATCTTTAGGAGTTCAACCCTTGACAATTGACGAATTCAGAAAAAATAAAAAAGACGCAATCTTAAATGGAAGCGATGCACAGTTAATGTCATTTGCAGCAAGTGATTTAAATTACAAACATTCAAAGGGACTTGATTTCATTGGCAGATTTAACGGCAAGTATGTAATCGGAGAAGCAAAATTTCTAACTGATTTTGGAGGACATCAAAACGCACAATTCAATGATGCAATCAGCACTATTCAGGCAAAAAAAGTAAAAGCAATTACGGTCGCAATACTTGACGGTGTTCTTTACATTAAAGGCAAAAACAAGATGTATAAAGACATCACAACAAAATATTCCAACCTCAATATTATGAGCAGTTTAGTGTTTCGTGAATTTTTATATCAAATCTAAACTACAATGAAACTACACTACAAAAGCAAAAGGACAGAACAAGAAATATTTGATAGTATTCCCAATGTAGAATTGCATCAACAAAATATTTCTTCAAGCAAAAATTTACTCATTAACCACAACAACTTAATTGCATTAAAACAACTTGTTATAAACCACAACCTAAAAGGACAAGTTGATTTAATTTACATTGACCCGCCTTTTGCAACCAATAATACTTTTACAATATCAGAGGGCAGAGCAAATACAATCAGCAACAGTTCAAACGGAACACTTGCATACAAAGACACATTGAAAGGTGCTGACTTCATAGAGTTTCTTCGTGAACGATTAGTCCTTTTGAAAATGTTACTCTCTGACAAAGGCTCAATTTATTTGCACATTGATTATAAAATCGGACATTATGTAAAAGTAATGATGGACGAAGTTTTTGGAATAGAAAATTTTCGTAACGATATTACAAGAGTAAAATGCAATCCGAAAAACTTTGAACGCAAAGGATATGGTAACATTAAAGATTTGATATTATTCTATTCCAAATCGGATAATTTAATTTGGAACGAACCTAAAATCACCTATACAGAAGAAGATAAACTCAAACTTTTCCCAAAGAAAGATAAAAACGGCAGACACTACACAACAATTCCTTTGCATGCACCAGGGGAAACAAAAAACGGAAAAACCTCACAAGCATTTAAAGGTATTTTACCGCCAAAAGGCAGGCATTGGAGAAGCAATGTTGAAGTGTTGGAACAGTTAGATAGTGAAGGTTTAATTGAATGGAGTGATAATGGTAATCCGAGAAAAATAATTTATTTTGACGAACAAGAAGGTAAACGAGTGCAAGATATTTGGGAATTTAAAGACCCACAGTATCCTGTTTATCCAACAGAAAAAAATCTTGATTTGCTTGACCTTATTGTAAGAACTTCTTCAAACGAAAATAGCATTGTATTAGATTGTTTTTGTGGCAGTGGTACAACTCTTAAAGCTGCACAAATAAACAACAGACATTGGATTGGTATTGACCAATCAGCAGAAGCAATCAAAGCAACAACTTCAAAACTAAACAATATAAAAGGCGATTTGTTCATGACTCAAACTGGCTTTCAACTTTGGACAGAGCAGCAAGAAATTTCTAAACAAAGGAAGTCAGTGCAAACTTGAAACGGTTGACCTTCGAGACAAAAGAAGCACAGCCCATAACACAATCTACGATAAACAACAAGCTTAATGTGCAACTTTACAATGATAACAAAGTATAAACATTTTAGCGGTTTGACACAGCATGCAAGTAGATGCCCGCCAAATCAAACATTGAACAGTTAGGCAACATGTATAACGCAGCATTGAAATTTTTAATTTTATTATGTATCTTTGACAAAATTAAATTTTATGAACAGTATAAATATCCAAAAGGAAAAACTGAATATTATTGAATGGCTTGTCAAACTTCAAGACCAGACAATGATTGAAAAAATTAAATTTTTAATAAAAAATCCTAAAATATCCACTGACTGGTGGAACACTATTTCGGAAACTGAAAAGATGTCTATTGACCAAGGACTTGCTGACATTGAAAATGGGAAAGTTACTGCTCACTCTAAAGTCAGGAAAAACTATGAAAAGTGGCTTTAAGATTATCTGGTCAGATGAAGCTAAAAATAATCTTTCATGGATTATTAACTACCTT
>JAVHRE010000377.1:0-11216 GCA_036171495.1 Bacteroidales bacterium | reverse complement strand
ATTGCGCAGCTTCATTAATGCCTTCATATAATGATAAACCATGAATACTTTCTTTGTGTTCTGCTGCAATTGCACTATGGCATAAATAACAATCTGCTAAAACCCCATCTTTAGGTGCTTTTTTATGGTTATCTATATTGTTTACAACATAGCTATGACAATTAGAACAATTTAATTTATAATGAACAGATTTTTCTAATTCAGATTTATGAAGTTTTTCGTTGTGGCATTTATTACAACTTTTACAGTAGTCATTACTATTGTGATAAATTGATTTTAGAACCTCATTTTTATGGCACTTGCTACAATATTCTTTCTGTTTGTTATTAATTTTTGAAGGAGCTTTAATATTATGAGTGCCGTGGCATGTCTTACAATTTGGTGCATCTTTTTCAGCAACTTTCATTATGCTTCTATGAACATCATTATTCATTTGTTTATTTAATGCAGCATGACAATTAGCACAATTTACTGTTTTTGCTGAACCTTTTTCGTGGTTATCGCTTAATATATCTTTGTGACAATCGGAACATTTTATAATGTTATCGTGAACCGAATTTGAAATTAAATTTTCGTGACAGTCTAAACAATTAATTTTTTGAGAAAATGTATTATTACTATAAATAATAGTAAATAACACAATAGCAAATTTTAAAAAGTTAATTTTCATTTGAACAAGTTTTTTTAAAATAATTTGTAAAATAAATAAATATTATTTTAAAATATAATGTTTATAAGCAGATTAAATAATGTTATTTAGCAAGGTTAAATAACATTGTTGAATTTTTTAACACCTTCCGAAGCTCCGATGCTTCGGAACAGAATGAGTTTTTATTATTAAATTTGTTCAATTAAAAAGTTGCATTTGTGACTTGAATTGAGCAATTGTTGTGTATATCATCATATTAAATAATGTTTATTAACATTAAAGTGTTTATGTTAATTATGTTAAGAAATTGCAACAAAATAATATGGTTATTTCAAAACTAAATTCTATCTTTTTAAAATTATAAAACAGGAATAAAAGTAACAGATGAAGATATGAAACGAATTATATATAGTGTTTGCAAGAAAACATCAATTTCTGCATTTCGGCAAGTTCAATACAGGCTGTTATGCTCGTCTAAAAAATTAGTCATTCCGCTTAGGCGGAACTCCTAATTTTATTAGCCATCGCATGCCCCCGCAAAAACGGGGCAAGCTTTGAACTTGAAGTTTTCTTATCAAACACTGAGTTTTCTTTCTAACACTAATTTCGAAAGTCTTGGACTAAAGTCCATATAGATAGGAAATTTCATTACCCTGCCATTAATGGCGGGGTTAATAAAAAAACGCACTAATAAAGGGCTTTAGCCCATTATCTTGCAGATTTAAGGTATTATAATAATTTGTGTAAATTTGTGTAATTCGTGTTAAAAAATAAAATCATGTGTAACATCAGTTACTAATGGAGAAACCGAAAAGATTATCCTTGTTTATTATTAAAACTTCAGTCGGTTAGTAGTGATAAAGAATATTAAAAAAATGATTTTAGTTTTGTAAAAATGAAATAATTCATAGATTTGCTTTCTAAATCTAAAACGATATCTTATGAAATTATTTAATTTGTTATTTAGCATTACAATGTTAACGGGACTTTTCAATTACTCATTTTCACAAACATCAATTCTCGATAACGAAAAGGGAACTTCTATGTTGCCAATTATTGATGGATTAGAAGCAACTGTAAAAGCTGTTGAAAATGAAAAAGCAGAAATTGTTAGAATGGAATTTGACCTTATTTTTAAAGATGCATCTAAAGAATCGCAACGTTGGCTTTTCCCTGATTATACTTATGGATTAATGGTTTGGGGCGATTACAGAATAAAAAAGATGGCTATAAATGTTTACAAACAAAATGCAGATGGAGGATGGGATTTTGTTTCTACAGGTGAAATGAAAGATTTTATTTCTACAGTTTATATTACTCCAACCGAAAAAGCACTTTATAAATTTGAAATAATTGCTCCTGAATATTATGAAGATTTTAAGGCAGGGCATTACGGAATGTTGTTATTACATAACTAGTGTTTGTTCAGAATGTTCAATTTTCTGCGTTATGCTCGTATTAAAAAACAGTCATCCTTCGAGAACCTCAGAATGACTTATTTATTAAAAATAAAGTGAAATAATTGTAAATCCTCCAAAAATTACACCTGCTATACCATTTATTATAGCAAAAGCCATATTAACTTTAGTTAAATCATTAGGTTTTACAATTAAATGCTCATAAATTAACATTAAAGAAAATATGCCTAATCCAATCCAATAATAATTACTAAAATTACCCGAGTAACCAGCATAAAAAGCAATTACTATTGCTAAAACATGAGCAATGGCTGATAATACCAATGAGGTTTTACGTCCAACTTTAACCGGCATAGAATGTAAATTTAAACTTTTATCAAATTCATCATCTTGCAATGCATATAAAATATCGAAACCACCAACCCAAAGCAAAACAATAAAAGAAAAGAGTATTGGTAAAACTGCAAAATGGGATGCAACTGATAAATAAGCCCCAATCGGTGCAAGTGCCAAACCCAAGCCTAAAACAAAATGACATAGCGAAGTAAAACGTTTTGTAAAACTGTAAACAAAAATAACAATTAACGCAACAGGTGATAAATAAAACACCAACTGATTAATAAACCAGGTTGTAACAATAAACATAACAGAAGTTAAAAACACAAAAACTGAAGCAGCAAAAAGTGAAATTTCGCCCGAAGGTATTTCGCGGTTCATTGTACGCGGGTTTTTTCTATCGTAACGTACATCAACCATCCTATTAAATGCCATTGCAGCACTACGAGCCAATACCATACATAAAATTACAAGAAGTAATACTTTTAAATTAAAACTATTGCCTTCAGATTTTATTGCCAAAAAATATCCTACCAATGCAAAAGGCATAGCAAAAATGGTATGGCTAAATTTTACAAGTGATAAATATTTTTGAAATTTGAACATGGTTTTTATAATTGGCAAAGTTAAAATAAATTACATTTTTACTTTATATGGGTTCTAAAAATTAATAAATCCGATAGCTATCGGATGCGTCATGGCGGGCTTGACCCGCCATCTCACATTGAAGGCAGACCTTCGATTGTGAGATGCTGAATCAAGTTCAGCATGACGAACCTGTCCCGCTTTTAGGCGGGATTAGAAGTCCCCTTTAGCAACCTTTCATAAATCGAATAATTCTCATCGTCAAATGTTACAAAAATAACCTTTTCAATTTCGTTATTATTTTTAAAATACTCATTAACAGAATGAATTGCAATAATAGCAGCCCTGTTTTTGGGAAAACGATAAACGCCGGTGCTAATATTCGGAAAAGCTATTGTTTTAATTTTGTTCTTTGTTGCAATTTCGAGGCAATGTAAATAACAATTTGCCAATAATTGAACTTCATTTTTATTTCCACCATTCCATACAGGACCAACAGTATGAATTACATATTTTGCTTTTAAATTATATCCATTTGTGATTTTTGCATAACCTGTTTTGCAACCATTAAGTGTTTTACATTCATTAAGCAATTCTTTACCTGCGGCTCTGTGTATAGCACCATCAACGCCTCCTCCGCCAAGCAAAGTTGTATTAGCAGCATTTACAATTGCATCAACATTTAGTTGTGTTATATCTGATTTAACAAGTTCTATTTTATTCATTTAATAAATATCTCCATGGTTTTTCTGCCCATTCTTTGCCAGCGTATTTTATTCCAATTCTTGTAGATGTTGTTATTTTGGGAATAATTCCGGAATCTTCAAGCCACAAACCGTTTTGTTTGCATAATGTTTTTCCATTTAAACTTTTATCTATTTTTAATGCTTTTGTTAGTTTTCCTGGTCCATTATAACCTTCAATTCTACGAATCAAAACAGCTTGAGGGATGTTTTCATTTTCTGTAACAATGTTCAACATCCAGTACATTCCATAAATTAAATAAATGTAAATTGTACCGCCTTTTTTATACATTATTTCGGTTCTATTAGTTCGTCCTTTGCTTGCATGGCAAGCTAAATCTTCTTCGCCACGGTATGCTTCAGTTTCTGTAATTAAAAATTTTTGCACTTTGTTGTTTTCATATTTGCGAACAAGATATTTTCCTATTAATGCCGGAGCAATCTCTAAAACATCTTTTTGAAAAAATTGTTGAAATAAAACAGTCATCAATATTCAATTTTATCTTCCTTTTTCTCCCATTTAACAAATGCTTCAATAGCTTTTTCCTGTAACATTTGTATAGTTGGTAAATTGCGATTTTCAATAGGGAGCATTATTTCGTCATAAATAAAAGCATCGTCGAAACCGATTTTTTTTGCATCAGTTTTTGTATTTCCAAAATAAATTTTATCAAGATGAGCCCAATAGATTGCGCCCAAACACATTGGACAAGGTTCGCACGAAGTATATATTTCGCAACCTGCCAAATCAAAATTATTTAACAGTTTAGTTGCTTCGCGAATTGCAGTAACTTCGGCATGTGCAGTTGGGTCGTTATTTTTGGTAACCTTATTTACACCTTTAGCAATTATTTTTCCGTCTTTAACAATTACAGCACCAAAAGGACCACCACCATTATCAATATTTTCTTTTGAAAGTCGTATCGCTTCCGACATAAAATCTTCATGTGTTTTGCACATATTTTTTTAAATAAAATGAATAATACAAATATACTTATTGTTTGGATTGAACAATTTTATTTTCTTTCGCAAAAATAAAAATGCTGTAAAACAAGACAAAGAATGTAACACCGGCTTGAGTTTCAAGCGTATCTTCATTAATAAATGAAAATAATACCATTAATAATATAACTATAAATAAAAATTGCGTGTAGCCTTTTTCTTTAAACATTGGGTAAAAAATTGCAAAAACTATCCAAATAAAACCAAATATTCCAAATGTAAGTAAAAATGTAACTAACTGGTTATGTGCATTCAGTCGCCACTCCATATCTAAGGTGCTATTCATTTTTACATATTGTTTATTAAATGCAAGTTCAACATTTCCTGTACCAACGCCGAACCAAAAATGTTCTTTTATAATTTCTTGCGCAGTTTTTAAATATTCGATTCTTTGTGCTAACGAATGACCGCTCGCATTCCCTGTTTTTTTATATTCATATAATTCCCAAAGTGCATTATATATTAATGGATACACTTTCCATTCTTCTAAAAACGTATAGTTTGCAACACCACTTTCAATTGCTTTAATTTCCTCATTTTTCAAACTCCATATTCCAATCGAATCTTTTCTTAACCCTTTTGAAGTTAAATATCTTACCAAAGTATATTTAATTTCATTACCGTTAATATCTTTACCAAGAAATGGAATTTTACTTCTTTTTTCCCATTCTGATTTTAATTCATCTTGACAATAGTAAACCCAAACTAACTTCCCGTTTTCAACAGATTTATTATTTACATCAAACAAATATTTATTTCCCGACTGTGTTAAAGTATCAACTTTAGATAATTCCACAATTTCAATATCAGTAAATTTTTTTGATATATTATAAACATAAAACAGCATTAAAACTGGTAAAACTATTATTACTAAAAAACAAATCCACTTAAACCACATTTTAATTTGATAAACATAATACATTATTAACAAATAAGATATCACACCAAATACAATAATTCCGGTTAAGCTTTTTAAAAGAAACAAAAAAACAATTAACCAAATAGAAATAATTATAGCAATAATTTTTTGTGATTTGTTAAATTTTAAATCCTTGTTTATAAAACTATAATATATAAGTATAAAAACAGAAAAAGCAACCATTAGAGAAAATCTGATATGAGAAATAAATACGGATAGTTCACGATAATTTGTTAAATTAATTGAAGAGTTAAAAATAAATTTTGTGAGACTTATTAATGAGCCTAAAAGAACTCCAGACACAAAAACAAGTAAAATATTTTTTAAAGTTCTTTTAGTTAAATATTCTGAAGTTCCAATTAAAACAGGTAACACTAAAATTGGAACTTTTATTTTTAAATCGTTGTATGCGTACATGTAATCTTGTGGAGGGAATAACCATAAAACATGAATTATAAAAATAGAAGCAAATACCCATATTGACTTTCGGGATTTTAATAAATTTATTTTTTCGCGAAATCCACCTTCTAAAATCCAATTTCCTAAAATTATTAATTGTGAAAAACTAGTTCCAAACTTTGAAAGTGGCATGCTAAAAACAAGGAGCAAAAGACCAAACAAATAAATATTTCTATGAATATTTTGACTAAAAACAGGCATTTATATTAATTTAGGATTTAAGATTCGATAGATATTGGATTAAGATTTTATAATTTTTATGTGTTTTTATTAATATTTCTACTCTAACGAAAACTTATAGTTATTATTTTGCAAACATAAATTTAATTTAACAGATAAGTATAAAATTATCGTCCACAGCTTACACGCTAATCCTCAACAAGATACAAAGAAACATTCAAATCAGGGAAAATATTTTAAAATTTAATTTAACAATGCTGGCATTTTATAAAAAAAATTGTATTTTTGCAGTCCGTAATTTATCACGAAGATTCGGAACGGTTTTCATTATTTAATAAAGTAAAAAATTTAAAAAAAGTGGACGCATTAAGCTACAAAACAGTTTCTTTAAATCAAGCAACTGTAAAAAAAGAATGGTTAGTAATAGATGCTACTGATTTAGTAGTTGGAAGATTATGTTCAACCATTGCAGTAATTCTCAGAGGTAAACACAAAGCAGGATTTACACCACACGTTGATTGTGGTGACAATGTAATTTTAATTAATTCTGATAAAATAAGTTTTACCGGCGACAAATGGGCAAACAAGCGATATGTTCGCCATACAGGATACCCAGGTGGTCAACGTCTTATTAGTCCAGAAAAACAATTATTAAAAGACCCTAGGAAAATAATTGAACATGCCGTAAAAGGTATGTTGCCCCGTAATCGTTTATCAAGAAGATTAATACATAATTTATATGTATATGCAGGTACAGAGCACCCACATGAAGCTCAAAAACCAAAATTAATTAATATTAATACAATTAAATAATAATATGGGAATTATAAATACAATAGGAAGAAGAAAGGCAGCAATCGCACACATTTACTTAAAAGAAGGTAGCGGAATAATAACTATCAATAACAGAGAGTTTAAAAATTATTTTACAACTGAACAGTTGCAGCATACTGTGCTTGACCCACTTAAAACTGCAAAAGTAGAAGACAAATTCGATATAAAAGTTAACCTTGATGGCGGTGGCATTAATGGGCAAGCTGAAGCTCTTCGCCTCGCAATTTCAAGAGCTTTAGTAAAAGGGACACCTGAAATTTCAAGAGCCGAAATAAAACATTTATTAAGAAAAGAAGGCTTTTTAACACGTAATCCACGTGAAGTTGAACGTAAAAAACCTGGTCAAAAGAAGGCACGTAAACGATTCCAGTTCAGTAAACGTTAATGGAATTCAAATAGTTTAGAATCTAAATTGTTAAGACTTCTAATTGAATATTGATGATTTAAGATTGATGATTGAATGCAATAGTAAATAATCAATAGTAAATAATAAAAAGAACTACCTAACAATTGCATAAACAATAAGAAAGTAAACTAAAATTAATATCATGTCAAAAGTAACATTCGAAGAATTATTAGAAGCAGGTGTACATTTTGGACACCTTAAAAGAAAATGGAATCCCAATATGGCTCCCTATATTTTTATGGAGAAAAATGGTATTCACATTATTGACCTTTATAAAACAGCTGCAAAACTCGACGAAGCTTGCAATGCTTTAAAACAGATTGCAAAATCTGGTCGAAAAATTTTGTTTGTAGCAACAAAAAAACAAGCAAAAGACATTGTTGCAGAAAAAGTTAGCAAAATAAATATGCCTTACGTTACTGAACGTTGGCCCGGTGGAATGCTTACAAATTTCCCAACAATCCGTAAAGCTGTTAAGAAAATGTCAACCATTGATAAAATGGCAACTGATGGAACATTTTTAAACTTATCGAAAAGAGAAAAATTACAAATTAATCGTAAAAGAGCTAAATTAGAAAAAAATTTAGGCAGTATTTCTGACTTAACCCGCTTACCTGCAGCACTTTTTATAATTGACGTTTTAAAAGAACATATTGCTGTAAGGGAAGCACATCGCTTAAGTATTCCAATATTTGCAATGGTTGACACTAATTCCGACCCAAACAATATTGATTTTCCAATACCGGCTAACGACGATGCTTCAAATTCTATTTCATTAATTCTTGATAATGCTATTTCCTCAATAAATGCTGGTTTAGAAGAAAGAAAGTTTGATAAAGAAAAAGATGCAAATCAGCAAAAAGAAAAATCTGACAAAAAAAAGAGTGAAGCAAATACTTTTGAAGAAACCGTAGGAGCTCCTGTGATTGTTGATACAGTTGAAAATAGTGAAAACGCTGAAGAAGAACCGAAAAAAACTCCTATAAAAAAAGAATTAAGAAAAAGAAGCCCAATAAAAAAATCGGTAGAGAATAAAAAGGATTTATGATTTATTATTAATGATTGAATATTGATGATTTTTAATAATAAATAGACAATAATAAATAGACAATAATAAATAGACAATTCTTATGGTAACAATTGCTGATATTACAAAATTACGTAAGTTAACTGGTGCAGGCATGATGGATTGCAAAAATGCACTTACCGAATCGAATGGAGAAATTGGAAAAGCCATTGAAATAATTCGTAAAAAAGGACAAGCTGTTGCATTGAAACGTGCCGACCGTGAAACTACAGAAGGTTTAGTAGTTGCAAAAATTAATCCTAATGGAAAAGAAGCCGCTATTATTGCATTAAGTTGTGAAACAGATTTTGTTGCAAAAACCGAAGGGTTTATTCAACTTGCTAATATAGTAGCAGAGATTGCTATTAAAGAAAAACCATCAAATATTGGAGCTTTAAAAAATATTAAAGTTAATGAGCTTACTATTAACGATTTAATATTAGATAAAATAGCTGCTATTGGCGAAAGAATTGATGTTACATATTATCAATTAGTTTCTGCCGAACACGTATTTTCTTATATTCATCAAGGAAGCAAAATTGGAACATTAGTAGGATTTAATAAAATGGTAAGTAATTCTCAAATCGGAAAAGATATAGCCATGCAAATTGCAGCTATGAATCCAATTGCCATTGATAAAAACGATGTTTCAAAAGAAACTGTTGATAAAGAAATTGAAATTGGTAAAGAACAAGCCCGTACCGATGGTAAACCCGAAGAAATGCTCGAAAAAATTGCAATGGGTAAACTTAATAAGTTTTACAACGAAAGCACTTTGCTTAATCAGGAATTTGTAAAAGAAAATAAAGTAACTGTTCGTCAATACATACAAAACTACGATAAAGAACTTACTGTTACAGTTTTTAAACGCTGTTCATTAACCATGTAGTGTTTGCCTATAAACTCAAAAGTTTGTGATAATTTCAGATTCAACTAAGTTTATCCTAAGCCATTCGTCAAGCTCATGGCAAGCTAAAGCCGAAGGGCTCACCACAAGTTTGTGAATTTAAACTTTCCGAAAGTTATCACAGCAAGAGGCTTAGCAAACTTTCGGAAAGTTCTTTTACTCAATCTAAAATCAAAAATCCGAAATCTAAAATAAAAATATTAAGTTGACATTATGGACAAACACTATGTAGTTTCTGTCTGCAATATCAATCTTTGGTTTGTATCCGATAACTATCGGATTTAAGGTTTGTAATTCGTTGTTAAGCAATAGGCCAAAAAATTAAACTTTTTAACGCCAAATGATTTTTTTATATAAATTTGCTTAATCAAAAAGTTACATTTATGACTTGAATTCAGCATTTAATAAAATAAAATATGAAAACTTTTTTACTTTCTATTATGTTATTATCTTTTTGTGAATTATTTGCACAAAACAAAGGTTTAAGTTTTATACAACTAGATAATAGTTATGTACTTGTGCCGGATAGTTCTACTATAAATTCGATTGTAAACAATTTTACAATCGAATTTTGGATGAGACCAAGTAAAACAGAAACCTGGGCTGTACTTTTACAAGAAGGAAAATGTAGTAATAGCTCTTCTACTTATAACGTAGCAATTAATGCTGATAGCACTCTTTCTTTTACTTTTAACTGCAATGGTAATTGCAATAATGCTAACTCTTACAAATGTAGCACTAAAATATACCCAGGTTCATGTAAGCATGTAGCTATCAGCTATTCTTCTGCCGGTGTTAAGTTTTATTATAACGGATTATTGCAATCTGGTCAATATACAACAGGAAGTTATTGTGGAAACCTTAAGAACAAAAGTGAGCCATTACAAATAGGTGTTTATAAGTATCTTAACGGTTCATTAGGTGCTTATTACGATGGATTATTGGATGAACTCAGAATATGGGGCAGAGTATTAACTCCTTCAGAAATTTTATCAAGTTATCAAGACACTTTAATTGGAAATGAAACAGATTTGCGGCTATACTATAAATTTGACATTCCTCAAAATGGTACAGGAATGACAATAAATAATTATGCCACAGCAACTGGTTCTACACTAAATGGCTTGACTTATAGTACCAATTCTACTTCTCCTTTTACTACTAATTCATGTTTTGTTTATACAGGGATACAAGAAAACTCATTAAGTTCAGTTGATTATTCAGTTTATCCCAATCCGACAACAGGTAATGTAATTGTTTCTGGAAAAAATATTAAAACAATTGAAATATATAATGTGATTGGTGAAAATATTTATACCATAAATAAACAACAAAAATCAAACGACATTGACCTTTCCAATCTTCAGAAAGGAGTTTATTTTGTAAAAATTTATTCAGAAGAAAATATTTACATTGAAAAAATTGTGAAACAATAGACATTGTAAAGAAAACCTGCCCATAATTCACGTTTAATATTTATCAGGCTGACAGACTTGACACATTTAACAATAAATAAAATTCTTAGCGGTTTGACACAGACTGCAAGCAAATGCTCGTCAAGTTCAACTATTATATATAGAACGTAACAGTAAATTTGGCATATTCTTATGATTCCATTTTTCCCAGTCCGAACTTATTGTTTCACTGTTTTATTGTTATTTAGCAATTTAACAATGAATCAATGGAACAATTGAACTTTAATTGCCAATTAT
>JAVHRE010000376.1:0-11236 GCA_036171495.1 Bacteroidales bacterium | reverse complement strand
TTTTAATTTTATTGTAAACATCTTTTAGAACAAGACAATTGTTGATAATTTTTTTATATTTTATTGTTGATTATAAGTGTCAATCAGTATCTTTGCAATTAAAGAAATAAGTCATGTTAGTTAAAGAAACTATAAAGCCTGAACAAATCACTTTCTACCTTAATAGGATTATAACAGGTCAAACTGGATTTGAGAAAAACATAGATAAAAAACATAGAAAGCAAAATGGTGTATTCCTTACTAATTCCTTGATTACTATTGAAAATATTTTAAGCATTGTTGATATTAATACTGAGATTTTTTCAAAACGTATTCTCGAACCTTCTTGTGGTCAGGGAATTTTTATTCTAAAACTTATTTCTGATGTTTATCAGGCATTTCCTGATGAAAAATTGATTTCAGGTTTTATTTCAAAAAACATTTTCTTTGTGGATATTCAAAAAGAAATGATTGAAAAAACTATATCTAATATTAAATCACTTTACAAATATCTATTTGATGATGAGTATAAGGGTTCTTTTAATTCATTTGCTTGGGATTTCACGGATAAAGCACCAATAAAAACTACTTTGTTTGATAAAAAGAGTGAAACTTCATTTACTTCTTTATATAATACATTTGATTATGTTATTGGGAATCCACCTTATGTTACTTTATATGGCAGAAGAGATAAAAAACAAAACGAAGAGCAACGGGTTAATTACTTAAAAAATTACAATCAGTTTCCAAATTCTGTAAAAAACGGTAAGCTCAATCTTGTTATGTTGTTTTTAGAACACTCTTTAGATTTTCTTAAAGATAATGGAAAACTGAGTTTTATTATTGATGTTTCTTTTTTTGAAACTGCTTATGAGCATACAAGAAAATATTTATTAGAAAAAACAAAAATTGAAGAATTACATGTAAACATTAAGGACTTTGATGTGGCAAGTGGTCAAGTAATTATAAAAGTTTCAAAATCAATTGGTGTAAAGGATAATGATGTTAGAATACAAGACCATAAAACTCAAAACAGTTATTTTATACCACAATTAAATTGGCTGAATAAAAATGACGAATACAAATTTAGATATAATGGTTGCAGTATTTCAAAACAAATCATTGATAAGGTCATTTCAAAGAAAGATAAAACTTTATTGGAGCTATTTTCAAATAAAAATCTAAGAACCTGTGTAATGTTACTTGACATGGAAGATAAGTTTACATTTCACGATTGTACAGGTAAAGATGAAAAACTTATTTATCCTTATTATCAAGGGTCAAAAGCACTTTCGGAAAAGTATGGAGTATTAAGTTTTAAAAAGTTGTTTTTTTACAATAAACCTCTTCAAGATTCTATTAATAATGAATTAAAAATCCAACTGGAAAGAGAAGGCATAAAAAATAAAAAACGTCTTGGTTTTGGCGAAACAATAATTTATGATAATCCAAAAATTTACATCAGGCAATCAGCAAAAGAAATAATTGCAACAATTGATTTAAAAAGAAGTTCAGCAAATAATAGTTTGTACGTTTTTTCACTTAGAAATAATTCTGCGGAAACTATAAACTTTTTATATTTTCTTTGCGGTTGGCTAAATTCCGATTTAATTACATACTATGCACAGCAAATGAATATAATAAGATATTCTCAAGGTAAACAACCACAAATAAAAATTGGAGATTTAGGAACTATTTATATTCCGAGCAATAAGGACTTGCAAAATGAAATTTTAATTTTATGTAGGTCTATCTATGAAAAACTAACAATAAAGGAACAAGTAGCGAAAAAAATTAATTCTATTGTATATACTTATTACCATCTAACAAATTCTGAAATTCAGAATATTTCAGATAGTATTAAATCTTTTTGATTTTTTCCTCTTGCTCTTTATTGAGTTGTTTTAATTCATTGAAAGTTATTGTTTCCTTTTTTACTGGTTTTTCAACTTTAATTTTGGTTGTAATTTTTTTGGTCTCTTTGATAGCTTTCGGTTCTTTCGGCTTTTTATATTTTCCTAATCTAATTTCATTATTACTTAATTTAGTTATCATATCTCTTGAATCCACGGAACGGTATTCATAAGATTTTTTTATTTTTGTAATAAAGAAATCTATAAACTCTTCTCTTGTTCTATAAACAGTCCCTGCTTGAAAATTTACTTGCATTTGGTTAAGTGGAGTTATGTGCATATTGTCACCAATATCTTTTAAAAAATAAACTTTCACAGTTTCACCATCAATATTTTTTGAAAATTTCATATTACCATTCCCGGCATCTTGATAATATACATAAATGTAAATGAGATAAAAATGTCCTTCTTGAATAAAAGTTATTACTTTTGCATACGTACCACTATCAGCATTACTGTCCTTATTATCAACATTTATTGCTTTAAAATCCACCCAAATCAATTCATTGTGATTTTTGTAATTGAAAGTTGTCTCAATATCGTAAGGACTTTTTGTTTTTCCTAAAAGTGATGTTTTTGAGTTGATAAAATGATTATGGTTTCCTGCTTTTATAACAAATTCCCTTTCCAAGTGTTTAGAAATATAATCGCCTTGTCTTTCGCCACCTGCAACTTTAACTGGTAATGTTGGTGTCGATTTAATAATATCCTCTACAATTTTTTTAAGCTCGCTTAAAATAAGTGTTTCAAATTCTTGAATATCCATTTTAATTAAATAAATCTGATTTAAAAAATTCGTAAACGGACATATCTAATGCTTTTGCAATCTTTTCAATGTTCGCAATAGAAACATTTCTTTTTCCCTGCTCAATGCTTGCAATATAGGTTCTGTCAAGTTCACACTTAAATGAAAACTTTTCTTGACTAAGACCTGTTTGCTTTCTTAAATCTCTTAATCGTTGTCCTATTTTTACTTTTATGTTCACGAGTGCAAAAGTGAACAATTGTAGTTTATCATACAACGGACTATAAGTATAGTTTGAGAATTTTTGTTCGTAGCAAATTTACATTTTTAACCCTATTTTATGGTAAGTCGAGCAAGGAGAATAATTGTTAATGTCTAAATAGTATCTGCAAGAAAACGGTTGCCTTTTGTGAATATTAACATCCGAGAAAATTTTTTACCTTCGCAAAAAAATATATTTATGTACAGAACTCATACTTGCGGAGAACTAAGTATTAAAAATGTTGGTGATGAAGTTACTTTAAGCGGCTGGGTACAACGCATACGCGATAAAGGGACAATGCTTTGGCTCGATTTACGCGATAGATATGGAATTACTCAATTTGAGGCAATAAAATGATTTATTATTTGCGATTTATGATTCACTTACAATTTCTGTTTTTCCAATTATATTTTCCGAACATCGAAAATACTGCAATTAAAGTTGTGTAAACAAAGTAAACTAATTGCAAAGGAATATAATACCAAATTAATTTTTGTTGTTTGTAAAATATTGAAGCCATGTATAGTATAGGCAAGTCAACAATAAATTTTATTGAAAGTACAACAATAAACACATAAAAATATTTTATCGAAAATGGTGATATAAAGAGCAAACAAAACAATAACAAATTAAAAATAAAAACTATTATAGAAGTTAAAATTGCATAGTTGTTTTTATATCCTTTTGCTTTTGATGCCCACCTGATTCTTTGCTCAAAAAAATCTAGAATATTTGCAGGCGAATTGGTTAAAACAATTGCATCTTTAGAAAAAAGAAATCGAATATTTTTTTTTGGAATTGTATTAATTGCAGTATGAAGCAAAAAAACATCGTCGCCCGATGCGTATTTTTCCCCTTCAATATTTTTGGTTTTTTCCCATAATGTTTTTGTAAAAGCTAAATTAGCTCCATTACACATAAATGGTTTTTGCATTGAAGCGGCACCGGCACCTGTAGCTTGCAAACTTAAAAAATCGAGCGAAAATAAATTTTGAAAAAAGTTATTGGCTGCAATTTGTTTTACCGGTCCAATAATAAGTTCAACATGTTCCTTTTGGTAAAATGTTACGAAACTGAAAAGCCAATTTTTACCCGGAATGCAATCTGCATCAGTTGTAACAATTAATTCTCCTTTTGCTTTTGAAATTGCTGTTGATAAAGCTTCTTTTTTACCTTGTTGACTGTCGTTTAATTTTACTATTAAACAATTTTTCATTTCGTAATTTTCAATAACCTGAATGGTGTTATCTATTGAATGGTCGTCAACAATTATTATTTCGAAATTTGTATAAGCTTGTTTATTAAGCGCATTAAGTAAATGTTTTATGCTTTTTTCTTCGTTTCGAGCTGCAATAATAACAGAAACAAAAGTTGCAGTATTTATTTTATTATTAATATTCTTTTTAGCTTTAATCCAACCAATTGTAAAATAAATAATTAGAAGCGAATAAGCTAAACAAATAACAAAAATTAATAGAAAAATAAAAGTCATTTCAACAATAAAAAAAATTTCATAAATTTACAACCAATTAATTAATTTATGATTTAGGATTTGCGATTTAGGATTTAAAAATTGAAAGCAATATCGTTAGTGCCTATAATTTAATGACATACATATATGAAAGACGTTCAAATTCTTGATGTTACAAAAGACGTAAAATGGCTCGGGATTTTAGACGAATCTCTTACAACTTTCGATATTGTAATGGAAACTAAACACGGTTCTACTTATAATTCATATTTTATAAATGCCGATAAAAAAGTTTTAATCGAAACTGCAAAAGAAGACTTTACCGAAACTTATCTAGAAAAAGTCAGGCAAGTTGTAAATCCGGAAAGTTTAGATTATATTATTATGAATCATACCGAACCCGACCATTCCGGCTGTTTAAGGCATCTTTTAAAAATTGCACCGAATGCGATAGTTGTTGGTAGCGGAAATGCAATTCGTTATTTGAAAGATATTGTTGATTTTCCATTTAAATCGCAGCAAGTTAAGGATGGCGATACTTTAAATCTCGGAAATAAAACATTAAAGTTTATTGCTGCTCCAAATTTACATTGGCCCGACACAATGTTTACTTATCTTGTAGAAGATAAAATACTTTTTACTTGCGATTCCTTTGGTTCACATTTTTGTAAAAAAGAGATGTTCGACGATTTAGTTCCAAATTTCGATGATGCATACACATATTATTTCGATGTAATATTAAAGCCATTCAGCAAATTTATGCTTAAAGCAATCGAAAAAATTAAGTTACTCGAAATAAAAACAATTTGCACTGGACATGGACCAATTCTACGAACATATTGGAAAAAATATATTGGCTTAGCCGAGAAATTAGCATCAAACTATATAAAAGAAACTACCAATAAAAATAAAAATGTATTAATTGCTTATGTGTCTGCTTATGGTTATACGCGTCAGATAGCTCAAGCATTGGCTGAAGGAATTAAACTTGAGAATTCGGATATTGATGTAGTTTTAGCTGATATTGAACATTTAACGATTGGCGAAATTGATGCAAAGCTTACATGTGCAAATGGTTTAATTGTTGGTTCTCCTACACTTAATCAGAATATTCTGTTACCAATTTACAAACTCTTTTCGATGGTAAACCCAATTCGCGAAAGAGGAAAACCTGCTCTTTCTTTTGGTTCTTATGGCTGGAGTGGCGAAGCTGTAAAAATAATAGACGCATCGCTTAAAAGCTTAAAATTAAATGTTATTGGAGATGGAATAGCGGTTAAGTTTTTCCCTTATGGCGAAGTACACAATATGCTTGTTGAACAAGGTAGGGAGTTTGCTAAAGTTTTAATGAGCCAGACAATTAAAGCGGAGTGTAACGAATGAATAATAAAAAACAAAAATCTGCTTTAAGCACTATTAAAGGGGTTGAACAACCTCCAAATATAAATGCTATAAGCTTTAAAAATATCCGCAAAAAAAGAAAAGACAAATTACTTGCTGACGACATAATTAAAGAAATAAAAAAAGGAAATCGAACAATTTTAAGTCAGGCAATTACATTAGTTGAAAGCACTTTACACGAACATCAAGATATTGCTAATCAAATTATTGAGGGTTGCTTGCCTTTTTCTGGAAACTCAATAAGAATAGGAATTTCGGGAGTGCCGGGAGTTGGAAAAAGCACATTTATCGAAACTTATGGCAAGCACTTAATTTCTAAAGGAAAAAAACTTGCTGTTTTAGCAATTGACCCAAGCAGCGAATTTTCAAAAGGCAGCATTTTAGGTGATAAAACACGAATGGAAGAACTAGCAAATAATGCAAATGCTTTCATTCGCCCAAGCCCATCATCGGGATTGCTCGGAGGTGTTGCCCGACATACTCGGCAAGCAATTATATTGTGCGAAGCTGCTGGCTTCGATACAATTTTTGTCGAAACAGTTGGCGTTGGTCAATCCGAAACTATTGTAAATACAATGGTAGATATGTTTTTATTGCTTATGCTTGCCGGTGCAGGCGATGAATTGCAAGGAATAAAACGTGGCATAATGGAAATGGCTGATATTGTTGCAATAAACAAAGCCGATGGCTCAAATATTAAAAAAGCAGAAATAGCTGCAATTGAATACAGAAATGCATTACACTTATTTCCTGTTCCTAAATCGAAATGGATTCCACAGGTTGTAACTTGTTCTGCTATAACCAAAAAAGGAATTCCTGAATTATCCGAATTAACTGCTCAATTCTTTTCTCAAGTCAAAAAATCTAAAGACTTTTATCATAAGCGAAAACAACAAGCAAAACAATGGTTGTACGAAACAATTGACGAAAATTTAAAGCAAAAGTTTTACGAGCAACCCGAAATAAAAGCAAAACTTATTGAATTAGAACAGCAAGTATTATCGGGTAAAATTTCATCTATTACCGCTGCAAATATCATATTGAATATTAAAAATGAATAAGGCGGTATTAATTTTATTTACATTATTATGTTTAAACTCATTTTTTGGAGTTTGTACCAATTCTTATAAAGTTGATTATTACAAAGCATTTTCATCATCAGATACTATTTTAATAAACAACCAACTTAAAGTTGTTTTAAATTCGAAATTTGCTGAAAAAGAAGCATATATGGGAGCTTTGTTAATGAAAAAAGCAGGTTTGTTAAATTCCATAAAAGACAAATCAAATTTATTTAAAAAAGGGAAGCAATTGTTAGAAAATGCAATAAGTAAAGAAAAACAAAATGCTGAATATCGTTTTTTAAGAATCGCTATTCAGGAAAATTGTCCGTTAATTTTAATGTATAACAAAAATATAGATGAAGACAAACAAATTGTTAAACAGTATTTTAACATATTGGAAACAGAAATAAAAAATGCAATTACCGATTATTGTAAAACTTCAAATGTTATTAAATTAAATGAATTGTGAACAATACAAATCAAAAGCATGTTTTAGTAGTATATTATTCACAATCGGGACAATTAGAAAAAATTGCAAACAATTTTATTTTCCCCTTTGTTGAAGCAGATTTTGATGTAGAAATTTATAAGATAAAACCTATAAATGATTTCCCTTTTCCATGGACAAGCGAACAGTTTTTTAATGCCATGCCCGAAAGTATAATGGGAATTCCTGCTGAACTTTATGAACCTGCTTTTAAAAGAAAAACTTATGATTTAATTGTTTTTGCATATCAGCCATGGTATTTGTCGCCAAGTATTCCTGCTACATCAATTTTACATAACAACAAATTTAAAAAAATATTAAAAAACACACCGGTTGTAACCTTAATTGGTTCGCGAAATATGTGGTTTATGGCTCAGGAAAAAGTAAAAAAGCTTTTAAAAAGTGCAGGAGCCAATCTTATTGGAAACATTGCTTTACGCGATAAAAATTCAAATTTAATTAGTGCAATAACTGTTCAGTATTGGATGTTTACCGGAAAGAAAGATAAATGGTTAGGCATTTTTCCCAAGCCGGGTATTTCTGATGAAGATATTTTTTCTACAAAACTATTCGGCGAGAAAGTTCTAAAATCTTTTATTAATAATAATTTGCAAAACATTCAAGAAGAGTTAATTGCAATTAAAGCTGTGGAGTTTAAACCGAACATCTTTTTTGTAGAATCAAAAGGAGCAATGATGTTCAATATTTGGGCAAAAACAATTCTCAAAAAAAAGAATAGGAAATTTTGGCTACAATTATTTAAATATTATTTGTTCTTTGTTTTATTTGTATTATCACCAATAATACTATTCTTTCACGTGTTATTTATTAAACCATTTTTATTAAAAAAAATTAAAAAACAAAAAGAATACTATTTAAAAAATATGCGATAGTTTATATTTGTAAAATAAACTTTTTATTGAACAAATTGCAAATAACAATTATTTTTTCTATTAGTAAAATAATTTCTGCATATTTGATAAAATATCATGAATAATTTTTACAAAATTTTGATGAAATTAAAAAAGAAACGCTCCTTTCGGAGCGTCAGACCAAAGATGCTATCTTTGGTGATGTTATAGTGATGCAAAGATAATACAAAAAATATGAAAGAAACAAATTTTCAGCAAAAAAAAGAAAGAATTATTGTTTATGTAGATGGTTTTAATCTTTATTTTGGCATAAAAGAAGCAGGATACAATAATTGTAAATGGCTTGACATTTACAAATTAGTAAATAGTTTTTTAAAAACAAATCAAGTCTTAATTGAAATTAAATATTTCACAAGTAGAGTGAGCAACAACCCTGATAAACAGAAGAGGCAATCAACATACATTGAGGCAATTGAAACTACAGGAATAAAAGTGATTTATGGTCATTATCAAACAGGTTCAATTGAGTGCAAGCGTTGTGGAACGATTTGGTTAACATACAACGAGAAAATGACAGATGTAAATATTGCAACACAAATGATAATGGACGCTTATAAAGACAAATGCGATATGGCAATGTTAATTTCGGGAGATAGTGACTTGGTTCCACCAATTAAAGCAATTCATGAAAATTTTAAGCAAAAAAGAGTTTTTGTTGCATTTCCACCAAAAAGATTCAATAGTTCAGTCTCAATTGTCGCAAAAGGTTCATTAACAATTGGTCGCAAAAAACTAATTGATAGTCAATTTTCAAATAAAGTAATTAAAAGTAATGGTTTTGTATTGAAAAAGCCAAAAGAATGGCTTTAAATATATTGTGTTATAATCAAGGTATAATTAAGATAATCGCCAACTTTCAAAATGTAATTGCGAGGCACTGCCTGTCCCGTTTTTTTCGAGGAAGCAATCTTTCTTTAACCCAATTCCCAATTGTAAAACACAATGAAAAAAGTAGATTGCTTCGCTCACTTTATATTTGTTAATCCATTTCGTATAATGTAAGCTCACTCGCAATGACGCTTCGGACTTTGTTTTGAGCAAATTATATGTAATCTTCAAAACTCCCCACATCTTTTCGTCATTGCAAGGAACGAAGCAATCTCCTTAATTTTTAATTTGAAATTTTATTATTTTTTCGTTACTTTGAATTTTTATTTCTTACAATTATTTTGATAGTAATGTTCAACGAAGTATATATAAATAAAGTTTCTAAATTTTTGCCAAATAACCCAATTTCGAACGATGAAATGGAAGATTATTTAGGGCTAATAAATCAGAAAACTTCAAAATCAAAAAACATAGTTTTACGCAATAATGGAATAAAAAACAGGTATTATGCAATAGATAAAAATGGTGTTTGTACTCATACAAATTCTCAAATGACTGCTTTGGCTGTTCGAAATTTATTTGAGAACTCAAAAGAATTAAAAAAAATTGATTTATTAAGTTGTGGCACATCAACACCCGACCAAATGATGCCATCGCACGGAGTTATGGTTCATGGTTGGTTGCCCGAAACTAATGCAATTGAAGTTGTTTCACCATCGGGAGTTTGTTGCTCTGGAATGCATGCATTAAAATATGCTTGGATGTCGGTAAAACTTGGCGAAGCAAAAAAAGCCGTAGCAACAGGGTCCGAAAGATTATCAAGAATACTCCATTCTGATGTTTTTGAAGAGGAAACACAAAAGCTAATTGAAGCAGAAAAAAATCCATACATTACTTTTGATAAAGATTTTTTAAGATGGATGTTGTCTGACGGAGCCGGTGCAGTTCTACTTAATAATAAAAAGAATGAAAAAGGAATTAGTTTACGTATCGAATTTTTAGAAGGTGTTTCGTATGCACATGTTAATGAGGCTTGTATGTACATGGCTTCTGAAAAAAATGAAGATGGAACTTTAAAAAGTTATATGGATTATTCGAGTTCTGAAATAATTGAAAAATCTATTTTAAGTATTAAGCAAGATGTTAAATTATTAAGCAAAAATATTGTATCGTATGGCTTCGATAAAATTAAAGAATTATTCGATAAAAACAAAATGACTGCAAACGATATTGATTACTTTTTGCCACACATGTCGAGCGAGTTTTTTAGAAGCAAAATGGCCGAAATGCTTGATAATAATAATATGCACATACCACAAGAAAAATGGTTTACTAATCTTGCAACAGTTGGAAATGTTGGAGCAGGTTCTATTTACTTAATGTTAGAAGAGCTTTTTAATAGCGGAAAATTGCAAAAAGGGCAAAAAATATTTTTGACAGTTCCGGAAAGTGCACGTTTCTCATATATGTATGGATTATTGACAGTTTGCTAAATGAAAAAAAGTGAAATTCCTCAAGACCCAAGTGTGTTAGACAAGTTCACTACAGATGTTTGCTATGTTACAGATGATTCGGGAAAATATACCACTGAACAAAGCAGAGGCTGGGAAGTAAAAGCTACTGCCCTGAATATTGCATGGAAAGAAATTGAACAACGTATTAAAAAGGCAAAAGAAGAAGTAATTAATGGTAAATTGAGCCCGATTTATTATTACATGGAAAAAAAACTTATGGATTTAAGTTTAATTTCATCATATACAGGATTTTGGAAATGGCAAATAAAACGACATTTTAAACCTGTTGTTTTTAAACGATTATCTGAAAAAAAAATGTTGAAATATGCACAGCTTTTTGAAGTAAGCATTAATGAATTAAAAAATCCGGATTTCAATGCAAATTAATTTTCAACATATACAATCTGCACACTGCGAAAATGGAGTAACTTCTAGTTTGTTACGATACGAAGGTTTAACTAAAATTACTGAACCACTTGCTTTTGGAATAGGTTCCGGATTGTTTTTTATATACATTCCTTTTCTTAAAATAAATAACGGTCCAGCTTTTTCGTACAGAACTATGCCGGGGTTAATTTTCAAAAGAACTTGTAAATCATTAGAAATTGATGTTATTCGTAAAAAGTTTAGTTCTCACGAA
>JAVHRE010000375.1:0-11296 GCA_036171495.1 Bacteroidales bacterium | reverse complement strand
TATTGTAAGGGCTTTAGCCCAAATATCCAATTATTAGCTTGACGCGTATGCGCAAAAAGCGGGACTCAATACAGAACTTCGTTTTGTGAGATGCTGAAACAAGTTCAGCATGACGAACCTGAATTTTTAGAAGTCCCCTAAAAATAAAAAAGCACAGTTCAATCTGTGCTTTTTAAAAATTAAAAACAATAAACGATAAATGACTTTATTTCGTAATAATTATTTTAACCATTTTAGTTTCATTGTTTGTTTTCATTTTACATAAATAAATTCCTGCCGGTAAATCGCTTGTTGTAAAAGGTAATATATGAGTTCCTTCATTTTCTGCTTTGTCAGTTAAAACAGTTTTAACAGTTTGTCCTAAAGAATTAAGCAGGCAAATACTTACATTACTTTTTCTTATTAAACTGTAAGAAATAACAGCCTCTGTATTTACCGGATTAGGATAAATATTAAACTGCTCATTATTATTAAAGTGAATATTAATGCTTGTAACTATAATGTTTTGTGTTACAGAATCAGAACCACAAGTATTATAAACAGTTAAAGTAACATTAAAAGTGTCAGGTGTAGTATATGTATAAGTCGGGTTTTGTGAAGTTGAAGTATTACCATCGCCAAAATTCCACATATAACTTGTTGCATTGGTTGATGTACTTGTAAATGTGTAATCGGGTTGATTTACAGAATAAGTAAATCCGGCAATTGGTGGGCTGTTAACAGTAACATAATTTGTGATAACAATCTGGTCGCTACCAATACTATTTGTTGCAGTAAGCGAAACAGTAAAAGTTCCATCAGAAGAATATGTATGCAGCGGACTTTGAGAAGTTGATGTTTGTCCGTCGCCAAAATTCCACAACCATGATGTTGGAGAATATGATGACAAATCGGAAAATTGAATTATTCCTGTACAAGTAGATGTTGGTGTAGCCGAAAAATTTGCAACCGGAGGATTAGAAAGACAAGGGTCGTAACCATCAATAAATTGGGGTGCAGTTCCCAATGGGTCCAACCAGTCGCTAAGTCTTGAAGCACTTGTTCCGCCACCAGCCCACGAAGTAGCAACCTTTCCATAAAAATCATTCATGTCCGGTGGTGTAGCTCCACAAACCGACGGACCGCCATATAACTGACCAATAATTCTGTGGTCTTGATTAAAAATAGGTGAACCCGATGAACCAGGTTCTGTGCATGTTGTTCCCCAAAGAATTTGCCACGCATCAACTCCATCATAAGAAGTATCTCTTGCAGCTTGTGTAGAAAAGCTGATTTTTTTAATATCTGCTGATGGATGATGAATTCCGCATGCTGATGTTGCAGGTGTAGTGCTTGTTGACCAACCCGAATAATAAGGATTAAAAGAGCAAGGAGGTGCCTGGTTCATTTGTACAAGACAAAAATCGGAACCGCCATTTCTTGCTTTTAATACACTGCCACTTGTAGTAACCTGGTTGTGTGCCGGAGATGTTGAGGGATTTGTACAAGTTGCACTTTGCCAGTTGAACCAAAAAATCCATTGTGCAAAATTGTTACTTGTACTGCAATGATTAGCTGTTAAAACATAAGGAGTTGCATCGTTTGCAGTATTATTAATTAATGAACCTGTACAAAAACCACTACCACCAACAACTAACATGCAAACTGAACGAATTTGCTGTTCCCAACCGGCAGATTCGGGACAAACAACATTTCTTTGGCAAGAGCCGGCTCCTCCAAAATTTTTAGTAGCAAAATCAAAAACATTACGGTAACCATGTGTAACTCTGTATATTGTTATTTCACCACTAAAAGGTGCATCGGCAGGTTCATAATATTCTAAAGTAATTGCATCACCTGAAATTAACGTTGTTGCAAATTGTTGTGAAACATTATTATTAGCATTTGTAAATGAACCTAAAATTTCATTATGGTTTTCATTATATAAAAATAAAGTTGCACCAACGGGTAAAATATATTTACTAAAACCAAAATTTAATGTGTAAGCCCCTTGCGAATAAATTCTTAATCGCCAAAGTTTATCGCCATTAGATAAATAATCCCATTGCCCAGAGTTTGATAATGAAAGATTGACACCTAAATTTTTACCAAAACGCCAGGGGATTTCTTTGTTCTGGTCGTTTACAATATCTTCGGCTTGCAGCAAACTAACATTAACTGGCTCCATTGTAATTGTTGGTACAGATTGTTGTATAACTGAAGCATTTTTTTGAGCAAAACTATATGGTTTTCCACCATAGCTTATTTGTGCAATAATATTTCCTGTAAGAAATAAATTTAAAATAATTGCAAATGCCAAAAGCTTAAATTTTCTCATATTCATTTGATTTTAATAATTATACATTAATTTAGTTTCAAAGTTTGGAAACATAATTACAAGTGTTTTATTATTTGGATATTGTACACTACTTAAATTGAACAACATTGTTTTTTCTATTTTTTTACCACATTCCAATTTACCAGACGTTTTTGTAAGGAATAAAGATGCTTTAGGTGGTAAACTTTTTAAATAATTTCCATTAAATTCCAGATTTAGAATATCATCGGTGCAACCAATATAAGAAAAAGTGATTGTTAAAGTGCTGTCAACTATAGTTGCACTTTTAATTGCGAACTCTTTTTTATAATTTGTAAAATCAAAATCTTTGTTAACAACTACTTTTTTAACCGGAATTTGTGATGTTGATGCAGACTTTGTCTTTTCAACATTTTTTGATGTTCTACAACTATTTGCCATTAAAAATGGAATAAATACGAAAATTACAGTAATGAATCTCATAAAAATAAATTTAAGTTTTGCGAAATTAGAAAAATAAAATTAAATAGCTAAAACGATTGTTGTGACAAGGGGGCATGCCCCCTTGTCTGTTTTTTTCTCACTCATTTTTAGAACTTAATATTTTTTCGAGGCGATAAATTTCATCGCGATACATAGCAGCTTCAATAAAATTTAAAGATTTAGCTTCTTTTTCCATTGTTTTTCTTGCAGCATCAATAGATTTTTTAATTTGGTCGCGGTTCATATATTTTAAAACGGGGTCGGCAGCAAAATCTACATTTTCGTTTTCGATATAAGCTTTATTCTTTGAACGTTGTTTTAATTCACTTAATACAGATTTTGTTGTATTTACAATTTGTTGCGGAGTTATGTTATTTTCGGCATTATATTTAAGTTGTTTCTCCCTGCGACGCTCAGTTTCGACAATAGTTTTTTGCATGGAATCTGTAGTTTTATTAGCATACATTATAACCTTACCTTTAATATGCCGGGCTGCACGTCCGGCTGTTTGAGTTAATGCACGAGCCGAACGCAAAAATCCTTCTTTATCGGCATCTAAAATTGCAACTAATGATACTTCAGGTAAGTCGAGCCCTTCGCGTAACAAATTTACTCCAATTAAAACATCAAAAACACCCTTACGTAATCCTTCCATAATTTCGACACGTTCAAGTGTTTCAACATCAGAATGAATATACCTGCAATTAATATTAAACTTTGTAAGGTATTTTGCCAACTCTTCAGCCATGCGTTTTGTGAGTGTTGTTACAAGAATTTTTTCAGATAGTTTTACACGTTGTTCAATTTCGTCCATTAAATTATCAACCTGATTTAAACTTGGGCGAACCTCAATTATCGGTTCAATAATACCTGTAGGTCGAATAACCTGCTCTGCAATAATTCCTTCGCAAAGCTGCAACTCAAAATCGGCAGGTGTAGCGCTAACAAATATTACCTGGTTGATAATGCCGGTAAATTCATCAAATTGTAATGGACGATTATCGGCAGCAGCAGGAAGACGAAATCCATATTCAATTAAATTCTTTTTTCGTGCAGTATCGCCACCGTGCATACCTCTAACTTGCGGGATTGTAACGTGACTCTCGTCAATAATAGTTATAAAATCTTTCGGAAAATAATCGAGTAAGCAAAATGGTCGTGTGCCAGGTTTTCTTCCATCAAAATATCTCGAATAATTTTCTATTCCGGAGCAATAACCAAGTTCTTTTATCATTTCCAAGTCAAATGTTACACGTTCCTCAATTCTTTTTGCTTCAAGCATTTGCCCTTTACTCTTAAATACTTCGATTTGTAAAAATAAATCATCTTGTATTTCTTTAATAGCTTGGTTTACACGTTTCTTTGAGGTAACAAAGATGTTAGCAGGAAAAATTCTTTGCGATTGGTGTTTTTCAATTGTAATACAACTTACAGGGTCTATGGTTAAAATTTCTTCGATTTCGTCGCCATAAAAAATTATTCTTGTAGCCACATCATCATAAGCAATAAAAACATCAATGGTGTTACCACGAACACGAAAAGTTCCGCGGGTAAATTCATTTTCGGTACGTGAATATAAACTCTCAACAAAATTCAATAAAAGCACATCCCTGCTTATTTTTTGCCCTACATATATTTCTATAACACTATTATGAAAATCTTCGGGATTACCAATACCATAAATGCAACTAACTGACGATACAACAATAACGTCACGTCTTCCCGAAAGCAAAGCCGAAGTTGCACTTAAACGAAGTTTTTCAATTTCGTCATTTATAGATAAGTCTTTTTCTATGTAAGTATCAGAAGATGGAAGATATGCTTCGGGCTGATAATAATCGTAGTAAGACACAAAATATTCTACTCTATTTTCGGGGAAAAACTGCTTAAATTCGCTATACAATTGAGCTGCAAGGGTTTTGTTATGGCTTAAAACTAATGCTGGTTTTTGCACTTGCTCAAGCAAGTTTGCAATTGTAAAAGTTTTTCCGGACCCCGTAACACCGAGCAAAGTTTGATATTTTAATCCCAAATTTACTCCATCAACCAATTGCTTTATGGCATCGGGTTGGTCGCCTGTGGGTTTGAAAGGAGAAATTAGTTTTAAATCCATAAATTATATAATAAAACAAATAATGAACAAAATAAGAAGTAAAAAGTTAGAAGTAAGAAGTGAGAAGTTAAAACAATGAACAATCAACATTTTTTAAAAAAAAGCTAAATCATCAATTACATTGCCGCCGGCTTTTTCGTTTAACCTCTTAACTAATTCTGTTCTAATCATAAACAATTCCTGCCGAATTATTGAAGATTGAATTTTTACATATAATTTTTTATTGCTGATTTTTAGTTCGAGAGTACGTTTAGCAATTTTTTCGCCAACAACATCAGACCATCCATTAATAACTTTTACTTCACCCAATTTACCCTGAAGTTTAAATGCTTCAACATATTCTTTTAAAACTTCACTAATAGAACGAGCGTTTGAACGTCTCATAAAATTACTCCTTTTTCTAAATTAAATATCGAATAGTCAGATTTTACAGGTTCTAACACCCTTTCAATTCGCAATTTATCGGTGTCGGTTATAAATATTTGTCCAAAGTGATATTCGCCAACTAATTGCATAAGTTGAGCAACCCGTGCATTGTCTAATTTATCGAAAATATCATCAAGCAAAAGAATTGGCGTTACGTTATTTTTTTGTTTAATAAAATCGAATTGAGCAAGTTTAAGAGATAATAAAAAACTTTTTTGTTGCCCCTGCGAGCCATTAGTTTTAATAGGAAAACCATCAATTTTAAAAATCAAATCATCTTTATGGATGCCACAAGTTGTATATTGCACAATGTTATCTTTTTCAATTGAATTCTTAAGTAAACTTAATAAATTTTCATTTTCTAATTGTGATTGATAAATTATTTCTACATTTTCAGAATTACCTGAAATTTTATTATAAAACTCTTTTAAAACAGGGCTTAATTTTTCAATAAAATCTTTCCTGATTTCATAAATTGGTTGACCAAGTATTGATAATTTTTCATCAAAAACTTCGAGTGTTTCTTTGTCAATACGTTTTTTTTGCGAGAAATCTTTTAACAAAGCATTGCGTTGTTTTAATAATTTATTGTAATTCAACACATTATTGAGATAATTTTTGTCGTATTGGGAAATAACATTGTTTAAAAATTTACGACGTTCCTCACTTCCATCAGAAATCAAATTAGCATCATAAGGCGAAACAATAACTAATGGTATAAGTCCAATATGGTCGGCTAATCTCGGATATTCCTTTTTGTTACATTTAAATTGTTTTTGAGCGTTTTGCTTTACTCCACAAAAAACATTTTCTTCGGTTTCATCTAAATCGTATAATCCATTAACAACAAACATGTTGCTATTGCGTCTGATATTATCTTGATCAGACGAAGTAAAATAACTTTTACAAAACGATAAATAGTAAATCGCATCTAAAAGATTAGTTTTACCAGCACCATTACTACCTGCAAAACAATTTATTTTATTGGAAAAATTTAGCGAAACCTCTGCAAAGTTCTTAAAATTCAATAAATTAATATGTTTTAAAAAAAGTTTCATTATAAAAGGCTGTAAATTTAGGAAAAATATAGAAATTTATAACTATTCTAAAGTTCACATTTTTTTATTTTTATAATTTTTTTTAAAAGTTGAAAATTTTATGTAGGTTTGCGGTTTCAAAAAAACACATATAAAATAATATGGCAAAAGATAAGGATATTGTTGAAAAAGAAATTAACCAAGTAGAAAATGCTCTTACCAAAACAGAGATGTTCATTGAGAATAATCGTAAAATTTTAATGATTATTATTGGAGCTATTATTGTTGTTGTTGGTGGATATTTAGGTTATAAAAAGTTTTATATAGCACCAATGGAAAGTGAAGCACATCAGGAAATGTTTATGGCAGAGCAATATTTCGCCAAAGATTCTTTTAATCTTGCTTTAAAAGGCGATGCTCAATATCCGGGTTTTTTAACTATTATAGACCAATACGGCTCAACAAAAGCTGGAAATTTATCTGATTATTATGCTGGAGTATGTTATTTGAATTTAGGTCAATTTGATAAATCAATAGAATATTTAAGCGATTTTAGTACCAACGATAAATTATTATATCCTGTATCGCAAGGTGCAATGGGCGATGCGTGCATGGAACTTGGTAAAACCGAAGAAGCTTTAACATATTACAAAAAAGCTGCCGACGAAAAACCAAACGATTTTACTTCACCTATTTATATGATGAAAGCCGGCTTTGCCCTCGAAAAATTAAACAAATGGGAAGAAGCTTTAGCAATTTACGAAAGAATTGATAAAGAATACAACAAAACCAACGAGGGTAGAAAAATTGAAAAATATATTACCCGTGCAAAAATTAAATTAAACAAACTTTAATAAAATATTATACTTTGAAACGTCATAATTTGAGTTTTTATTTTTTTATGACCTCACCTCTAACCCCTCTCCAAAGGAGAGGACAGTTAAAGGGTAAAACTCAAATTATTTCCTTTTGTAATATAATCCTGACTTTGTCGGGATTTTTTTAAATAAATATTTATGGCAATAAACTTAAAACGCAGTTCCGATTTAAACGAAAATTCGTTACCCAATGCACAAAATATGAAATTCGGAATAGTAGTTGCCGAGTGGAATAGCAAAATTACAGATGCTCTTTTAGATTGTGCAATTGACACATTAAAAAAATGTAATGTTACCGAAGAAAATATTATTGTAAGATTTGTACCTGGATGCATTGAACTTACATCCGGAGCCAAATATTTAGCCGAACTAACGGATGTTGACTCTGTTATTTGTATTGGATGCGTAATTCAGGGTGAAACAAAACATTTCGATTATGTTTGCCTAAGTGCTACCAAGGGAATTACCGAACTTAATTTAAAATTCTCTATCCCATTTATTTATTGTGTGTTAACAACAAACAATTATCAGCAAGCATTAGAAAGAGCTGGCGGAAAACTTGGCAATAAAGGATATGAATGCGCTCTAACTGCTGTAAAAATGATTGAATTTAAGAGAAGTCTATCCAAGTAATAAACAAAGTTAGAAGTAAAACAATGAACATAGAACTTTTTTGAACATTGAACAATAAGCATTATTCAATGAAAATATCAACTAACATATTTATTATAATTGCCCTAACCCTTATTTCGCTTATAAGTACGGCACAAGAACAAATTAAAAAAAGCAATAAAATTGAAATAATAAATAATAAAAAATACTATGTTCACGAAATTAAAAAAGGCGAAACTCTATATGCAATAAGCAAAGCATATAACATTGACCAAAATATAATTGCAATTGAAAATCCGGATGTTTTTGAAAATTTAATAGTTGGAAAAACACTTTATATTCCATTAAGTAATGAAACTTCAAACAACCCTCAAAACTTTAAAATACATATTGTTGAAAAAGGCGAAACGCTATATTCTATTTCTAAAAAAAACAATGTGAGTATTGATGATTTAAACAAATATAATTCTGATTTGAACAATGGATTACACATAGGGCAAAAAATAAATATTCCACAAAAACTTATAAATAATAATACCAACATTTCACTACCCAAAGATACATCTAAATTTATTTATCACAAAGTCGAAAAAAGTCAAACAATGTATTATATATCAAGAAAATATGATGTTTCAATTGATGCAATTTATCAAAATAATCCGGAATTAGAAAAAAATGGTTTAAAGAATGGAGAAATTATTAAAATCCCAAAAAACAAAATTGTAAAACAAGTAAATAATGATGATTTCAATTTAGAAATAAAAACCGATTCTATAAAAATTAATAATACTACTGTTGAATATATTGCTCCTGCAATATCGAGCGATTGTGGTAAATATATTTATTCAGTAAAAAAGGAAACATTTAAAATAACATTACTGCTTCCGTTACAATGTGATGCACTAACTTTAGAAAATGAAGACGAATTATCATCGTCAAATTCAAACTTTTCACCACAACCAAAGCCATTTTTAGAATATTACGAAGGATTTTTATTAGCATTAGATTCGATGAAAAAAAGTGGTGAAAACATAGAATTAAAGTTAATAGATTTAAAAAAAGACTCCGCAAAAACACAAGAAATTATTTCTAAAGGCGAACTTGATAATTCCGATTTAATTATTGGTCCGGTTTACGAGCAAAATTTTAAGTCAGTATCTGATTATGCTGCAAAAAAAGGAATTAACATTGTTTTTCCAATAAATTCGCAAAGCTCTGAAGTTTATTCAAATTCAAGAGTTTTTATGATTAATTCCAACTTTTCGAGTCAAATGACTCAAGCAACACGTTATTTAGCATCATTTAAAGACATTAATTATATTGTAATTTATGATGGTACAGATTTAGAAAAAGAAATAATAACAAATTTTAAATCTATACTTTACAAAGAATACTCTAATAATTTTAACACAAACATTGTGCCTTATAAAGAAATTTTATACAATAAGTTAGGAATAAATGGAGTGGGAAGTTCATTAAAAACAGATATTATTAATGTAATAATAATACCATCCGGAAATCAAATATTTGTAATAAATCTATTAACAATGCTTCAACCGCTTACAAAAAAATATAAAATTATGCTTGCCGGGATGCCATCATGGAAAAAATTTGATAATAATATAGAAATTGAATATTTGCATAATTTGAATATGCATTCGTTTGTTCCATTTTATACCGATTACAGCAATTCATTTGTTAAAAATTTCATGTTAGATTATAGAAGTAATTATAAATGCGAACCAAGTAAATTCAGTTTATTGGGATTTGATACTGGAATATATTTTTTAACTGCATTAAAAAATTATGGTCACAATTTTCAGGATTGCTTACCTAATATAGATTCACAATTACTCGGTTCGAATTTTAATTTTGTAAAATTAGGTGAAAAAGGTGGCTACGAAAACAATGGTATTTTTATTTTGCATTATAATCAAGATAACGATGTGAAAATTGTAAATGTAGTAACCAACAAAATTAAATATCCCCTTAACTTACCTGATGTTCAAGTAAGAAAATCCAAACCATGAACTTGGAATTAATAGGCTTCTACTTTAAATACTAAATTTTGTATTTTTTTAATTTGAGACGGTCTATCTAAATTTGATAAATTGTTATATTTGGATAAAATAACCTTATCGCTATTGAGTTTTGAGTTAAGGCTATCAATAACATTATATAGAAACTCTGATTTTACGGCATAAGTAGCACCATCAACTTCATTATTTTTAGCACATAACATTCCAATTATCTCACCTTTAGAGTTTAATATTGGTCCACCACTATTCCCGGGATTAGATGGTATTGAAATTTGAATTGTTAAAGAATCTTCGTCATAACCGGTATAAGAGCTTACAGAACCCTCGCCAAAAACAATATTTTGCTTTGAGTATCCTAAAGTGTAAACATATTCGCCTAAACTAATTTCAGTTTTTGATAATTTAAAAGGAATTTTTAATGAATAATTAAAAGTAGAATCAACAATTTTCAAAATAGCTAAATCAGAATTTTCGTTATTATATACTAAATTAGCATGATAACGAATAAATGAATCTTGATTATTTACTACAAAAATCGAATCGAAATCTTTAATAATATGATAACTTGTAATAATATAACCATTTTGCGAAATTGCAAAACCGGTGCCTGTTGTATAAGTATGTTCGGATTTTTCATTTGAAAACAAAGCACCCCATAACGATTTCTGGTTATTTGTTAAAAGGCTAATATTTCTACTTAATTTTGTATATGATTGAATATGGTTTTTATACGAAAACCAACCCGAAAAATAAAGCGTTCCAATAACTGCAAAAATTGTAACAGCAGCAACTGCCGAATAATGAATAATTCGTTGTTTTAAAGTAAATAAATTATTTTGCAATTTATAACGCTCACTATCAACTTCATCAAACCACTTCTTAGATAAACTATTGATTTTTAACAATTCTAAATTTTTAAATAAAGAAATATTTTCTTCAAATT
The DNA here is from genome assembly GCA_036171495.1 of Bacteroidales bacterium. Lineage (GTDB taxonomy): Bacteria > Bacteroidota > Bacteroidia > Bacteroidales > GWA2-32-17 > GWA2-32-17. Next base: position 469 of record JAVHRE010000375.1, on the reverse strand, counting down.
GTGATTTGAGTTCTGAATCGGAATTAATAGCAAAAATAAGCTCATCATTTTCGTTCTCGTTTAATGAACCATTAAAATATTTTTCACTTAATTCTGTAAGCCTTAGTAAATCCATTTATTTTTTATGTTTATTGTTCAAAAAAGTTCAAAAATGTTCTACGTTTATTGTTTTACGTTCCCGCTCTACCTTTATACCTTATACCCTATACCTTAAATACTGGTCATTGTTTTATGTTTATCGTTTCATCCCCCTACCCTTCCGACAAGTCGGAACAGGCTCTTCGCTTACACACAAGCCAACGCACAAGGGGGACAAAAAGTTCATTGTTCAATGTATTTCAAATTATTTCTATCTATTTCAGTTTTATGAAATTTCAGTTATAACTTAGTTAATTGTTTCCTTTTTTAACATCTCATTTTTAAAAAATATTTTCTTTAATCGCAACAGGCATTTATACTTTTGAGTTTT
>JAVHRE010000374.1:0-11356 GCA_036171495.1 Bacteroidales bacterium | reverse complement strand
CGTAATGTCAAAATATAATTACGAATTACACTACAAATGTATCATTTGTTTTTATAGATGCGAAATTTTCAAATCAAAATATCCGAGAACAATATTTATTAAGCCGCTTTTCGCATAAAATTTGAATTTCGGATAACACATTTGTTCAAATTGGATTGCATCACAAATCAAATTTCTTCGATTCTTCCCAAATTAAATTCATTTTTTAGGAAATAACTTGTGGTAAATATCAGTTGGATTAACAATAGGCAAATTAATATCAGAGAATTTAGTGCCGTTAGCGTTTTTTGCTAAAAGTGCACGAGTATGAGAAATTGATAAACTTAATAAGGTTATTAATATGCCATCTGGTATATCAAATACTAATTCACCTTCCTTTTGAAATGTAAGTAATTCAGGAATAAGGAATAAATTGGATGTTTTGATTTTCAAGATGATTTTATTTTCAATATTGTCAGTATAAATTACTGCAAATAGCAATTCTATTGTACTTTCTTCTATATTGAAATTTGTTTTTAATTCAAACCCAATTGAAACTTGGGATAAATCTTTTATATCAACTTGTTCGTCAATAAAAAATTCAATGTCCTTAATTTTTTTTATTCCGATTTGAAGTTCTTTCTTGTTCATAATTATGCAATTTTCAATTCTTTATGCGATTCTTGTTTAAATGAAATACTAAGAAATTGGTTATAATCCATTTTGTATTTTCGAATTGTATCGTCTTTTACAAATTCATTAATATCCTGAAATTCGATAATAGGTGCTTTGTTAACAGCTAATGAAAGTTCAATTAGTTTTTTTAAAGTATAATTGAAATTACCATTCATTACCTGAGAAACATAACCTTTGGTTACACCTAACTTTTCGGCAAGTTTGGTTTGATTTATTTCTTTATTACTTTCTAAATATTCAGAAACTTGTCTGAAAATTTCGTTCTGAATAGTTTCAAACCAGTATTCCGGTGTTTTTAATAATTCTTCTCTTTTTAACATTGCTTTAGTTGTTAAAATATTCTTTTTTAATTCTTCTAAAATGTTTAATATCTTCCTTTTGTGTTCCTTTTTTACCACAACAAACAATAATTCGTCCTTTTATTTTTTCATGGAAAATATAAACTCGTAAGTGATGTGTTTTTATTTCATATTCCTTTATGTTGTCTTTTTTAGGAGTAATATCCCTAAATTTGGTAACTGGTATAGTTTTTAAATCTGCCATTTCTTGTAACCTCACTTGTATAGTTCTTAACTCTGAAACTAAATTGCCTTAGTCTTCAATTAATTTTTCAAACTCATCAAACTCACATTTACTATTAACCTCAAGTTTAAAAACTTTAAGTTTTCCATTAATCTCCTTTATTTCTTTTAACGCAAATTTAGACATAATAGTTTAGTTATAACTATACTTTTTAAAATTTTTTAACAAATATTTCATAAGTTGTTCATATTATATGATTTATAAATTATATTCCATTGAAATAAATTATTCGTCTCCACTTTCACAAATCAAATTTCTTCGATTCTTCCCAAATTAAATTCATTTCATCAAGCGACATATCATGTAAAGATTTTCCTTTTGAAATGGTTTGTTGTTCGAGATAATTAAAACGGGTAATAAATTTCTGGTTGGTGCGTTCCAACGCTAATTCGGGGTCAATATCATAGAGTCGGGCTGCATTTATAACCGAAAAAAGCAAATCGCCAAATTCGAGTTCAGTTTTCTTTAAATTATCGGTTTTGCTGGCTTCAACAATTACTTCGTTTAATTCTTCTTTAACTTTATCCCAAACCTGCTCACGCTTTTTCCAATCGAATCCAACTCCCCTTGCCTTTTCTTGTATGCGACTTGCTTTAACCATTGCTGGAAGCGAAACAGGCACCCCATTTAAAACTGATTTATTACCTTCTTTAAGTTTTAGAGCTTCCCAATTTCGTTTTACTTCCTCGTCATCGGCAACAACAACATCGCCATAAATATGTGGATGTCTGAAAATTAACTTTTCACAAATAGAATTTATTACATCATTAATATTAAAAGCATTTTGCTCTGAACCAATTTTAGCATAAAAAACAATGTGTAATAAAATATCGCCTAATTCTTTTTTTATTTCATTAACATCATTTTTTGTAATAGCATCGGCAAGTTCATAAGTTTCCTCGATGGTTAATCTTCGTAAAGTATCAAAAGTTTGTTTTTTATCCCAAGGGCACTTTTCGCGTAACTCGTCCATTATTGCCAATAACCTTTCAAAAGGTTTTTGTTTATCAAATTTCGTCATCGTAAGGGGAATTAAATACATTTTCAACTGTCCATGCTATTGGCTCTTTAAAGCATAATGTTCGTATAGTACGTGTTACTTCTTTAAAAAGCTCTGTTTTCTTATACTTTTTAAGATATTTTTCGGTTGCCCAAATTGTATATGAAAAATAAATAAGACTGTTGTCTTTATCGCAAAAAATATCGTGATGTAAACAACCTTCTTGTTTAAGCTTCTCGTCTTTAAGATTTTTCATAAAGAGTTCGAAAAGCTCTACTTTTTTTTCAATAAGCTCCATTTTAACTACTCGTAGTATCATAAAATTCAATTCTTATATTTGATTTTACTTCTAAATTAAAAAGTTGAGCAACGGAACTATTTACCATTGCAATTTCCAATAGTCCAAGCGAATTAAACAATGCAATCAAGTCATTTTCATCATCTTCAAGATACGTTTCGCTTATTTTTTCAATAGGGAAATTATTGCTGCCCGAAAAAATTTTAAACTTTCTGTTATTTTGTATTCTTTCAAATTGTTCTTTTGTAACATTTGTTATTGCATTGCCGTAATTATCAATATAAATAATATGTCCTATAATTTCTGATTGACCTGGAATTGAATACAAGTTCTTGTCAATTTTATATTCATTAATTTGAGTAGCAAAATCTTCTAACTTTTCATTATTTAATATTTTGCAGGCATATTTGGCAAAAATATCTTTTTCGGGAAATGTAGTATTTTCAAAGTTAAAACAATAAACTGCCTGTGGTTGAGCATCAGTAAAAACAGAGAAAAACCCATTATCAGAAGTTAAAATAAAACGATTTTGAAATTTAAAACATAAATAACCGTTTTTGCTGTTTGCAACGCTTTTTACACCAATAATAAATACAGTTCCCTCGGCAAAATTATTAAAGCAAGATTTTAAAATAAAAGCAGCCTGAAAAACATTATAATTTGAAATTGTGTGACTTACATCAATAATTTTAATATCAGGAATTAATGAATAAATATATCCTTTAACTGCCCCAAGGTAGTAGTCATATTTTTGCCAATCAGTTATTAAAGCAATAAAAGGCATGTGTTAATATTATTTTATAAATAATTGAAAATAAAAAATACAAATGTACTTACTTTGCAAAATCAAAAATACAGAATTATTTCAAATTCATGACTGAAAAAAATATTCTAATCGAAAATATTGACCCTTTAATATTTTTTGGAGTAAACAATCTCAATATCAGCAAAATAACAAAACTTTTTCCAAATATAAAGATTGTTGCCCGTGGAAATGAGCTAAAAATATTCGGTTCAGAAAACGAAACTGAACTTTTGAACGGAAAAATTAATGAACTTATTAACTATTGTAAAAAGTATAATCAATTACCCGAAGAAGTTATAGATTATACTTTATTATCTGAAAATAATTCTATTAAAGGGCAAAACAATTCTGATGAGGTTATAATAACATTTAACAGCAATGGTAAACCAATTAAAGCTTTTACTCCAAATCAAAAACTTTTAGTTGAACAATCTAATAATAATGATTTAATTTTTGTTGTTGGACCGGCAGGTTCCGGCAAAACGTACACAGCTATAGCGTTAGCAGTTAGAGCATTAAAAAATCGTGAAGTACGACGAATCATTTTAAGTCGTCCCGCAGTGGAAGCTGGCGAGAACTTAGGATATTTGCCTGGTGATTTAAAAGAAAAACTTGACCCATATTTACAGCCACTTTATGATGCTTTACGCGATATGATTCCCGTAAAAAAATTAAAAGAATATTTAGATGAAAACATTATCGAAATTGCCCCACTTGCTTTTATGCGTGGCAGAACTTTAGATAATGCTTTTGTTATTTTAGACGAGGCACAAAACGCAACAACACCTCAAATTAAAATGTTTCTTACCCGAATGGGGCGAAGTGCAAAATTTATTGTTACCGGCGATTTAACTCAAGTTGATTTACCTCGAAAAAACGATTCAGGTCTCACTCACGCAATCGAAATTCTACAAAATATTGAAGGAATTTCAACAATTGTTTTTGATGAACGTGACATTGTTAGACACAAATTGGTAAAAAGTATTGTAAAAGCTTATGAAAATGATAATTAAAAAACTAAAAACAGAAATTAATAGAAATACATTGAACAATAAACATTGAAATACATGGTAACACATTGAAACAATAAACAAAGTTAGAAGTGAAAAGTTAAAAGTTGAACATTAATCATTAATTATTAAACATTAATAAGTTGTCATGTTGAGTGATTAGCGAAACATCTTTTCTTCAAACAATGAATATAGAACGTGGAACAATGAACATAGAACAATGAACTTTTTAAACATTTTTGAACAATGAACATAAAACCGAAAACAATAAACTTATAAAAAATTAAATATGAACACATTAAAAGGCACAAATTTTATTTTTCCTTTACAAAAAAGTCACTATGTTGGAAAAGTTCGCGATGTATATAACATTAACGACGAATTAATGCTAATGGTTGTTAGCGATAGAATTTCGGCATTTGATGTTGTTTTGCCTAAAGGAATTCCATACAAAGGTCAGGTATTGAATCAAATTGCTTCAAAATTTCTTGATGCTACAAAAGACATAGTGCCGAACTGGAAAATTGCCACACCCGACCCAAATGTTACAATTGGTTTAAAATGTGAACCTTATCCTGTTGAAATGATTGTTAGAGGATATCTAACAGGCAGTAGCTGGAGAACTTATAAATCGGGAAAACGTGAGATTTGCGGTGTGAAAATTCCTGATGGAATGCGTGAACATCAAAAATTCTTACAACCAATTTTAACTCCAACAACAAAAGCTGTTGAAGGGCATGATGAAGATATTTCACGTGATGAAATTATTTCGAAAAGAATAATTCCGGAAAAGGAATATATTGAAATAGAAAAATATGCACTTCAGATTTTTAAAAGAGGCAACGAAATTGCAAATAAGCATGGACTTATATTAGTTGATACAAAATATGAATTTGGCAAATATAATGGCAAAATTTATTTAATTGACGAAATACATACGCCCGATTCATCGCGTTATTTTTATTCAGATGGTTACGAAGAAAGATTTGCTAAAAATGAACCTCAAAAACAACTTTCGAAAGAATTTGTTCGCGAATGGTTGATGGAAAATGGTTTTCAAGGGCAACACGGACAGCAGGTTCCAGAAATGAGTGATGAATGGGTAAACCAAATATCTGATAGGTATATTGAGCTTTACGAAAAAATTACCGGCGAAAAATTCGAAAAAGTTGACACATCAGATATTAACAATAGAATTGAAAAAAATGTACTGAATTTCTTGTCAAATTATTAAAGAGTTTCTTTTAAAAACTATACATACTGTCATGTTGTCCCGAAACTTCGGAATTATTTCAGCATCTCCAAATATTAATGAGATGGCAGGTCAAGCCCGCCATGACGATAATACTCCTTCAAAACGTCATGCTGTCCTGAATCAAGTTCAGGATTGATTCAGCATCTCCTTTTCCTCTTACAACAGAAATTCCGAAACCAATCGGGACATAATGACGGAACAGTTTATAAAGATGTCCTAAATAAGAATATCACAACATTTTAAATATTCTATTCCAATGGAATGATTTTTCAGAGTTTTTGTTTCCAATTGAAAATAAAACAAAACTTGCTTTACCAATTATATGATTTTCAGGCACAAAACCCCAATACCTGCTATCCTTACCATTATCGCGATTATCATCTAACATAAAATAATAATTCATTTTAAAAGTATATTTATTTGATTCAATACCATTTATTAAAATATTTTGAGTTTTTATTTCTAATTTGTTATTTTCATAAGTTTCGATTATTTTTTTATAAATTTGAATGTTTTTGTAATTTATATCAACAGTAGAATCTTTTGCGGGAACTATAATTGGTCCAAAATAATCTAAGTTCCAATTGTAATTTTCACTTTGAGGAAAAAACAACATTGATTCTGCATTTTTAGTTAGCTTAATTAAGTTTATGTTTTTAATAGCAGAATCTTTAGAAATTTGTTCGGCTGTTTCTTTAGTAATAAAAAAATCGTAAACCATAGAGCTATCAATACCTCCACCTTCATCTATTAAATAATTTTGAAAAAACTTTTTAGCAAGTTCCTTTTTAGCAAATATTCTATATCGGTACTTATTGTTATTTTGTAAATCAACACAAGTTCCATTTACAAAAACTTTTTTATCAACAATGTTTAATGTATCGCATGGTATTGCAACACAACGTATTAAATTAGTTGTTTTTTCATTTACAGGAACTCCCGATTCAAAAGGATAATTAAAAAGCACAAGAGCGTTTCTCGAAATATTGGAGTATCCCGGGAACCTTAAATATTTAAACTTTGTATTTCCAGAATCGTTAATAAAAGGTAAAGTTAAGCGTGCACCGTAAGCTAATTTGTTAATTATCACATAATCTCCTGTAAACAATGTCGCTTCCATTTTAGAATCGGGCATAACGTAAAACTGGAAAGCAAAAATTCTAAGTAAAATAATTACAATAAGTGCTATTAAAAAAGCTTTGAGCCATTCATGTTTTGCACTTTTATTTTTTTTTGAAGATGTTTTTTTATTTGTTTTCTTCATTGATTTAACGTGAGTTCGGTGCAATATAATTTATATATCAAATAATTAATACCTTGTTCAATGCCTTTTATAATGCAAATCAGGGAATTCATGTATTAGTTGTGAAAAAAATATCACTAACATTCAAAGACACAAAGGTATCACAAAGTTGCGATAGTTAAAAATCGCTTATTAATTAAATGTATTTTTTTAAACTGAACACACGTTAATTGATAAATCGAAACATTCTGCTCCAACGTATTTTACTAAAATAGCTTTTGTCTTTATCAAGCGAAAGCCAAACAAAAACGGCTTTTCCAACAATATGGTCTTCCGGAACAAAACCCCAGAAACGTCCATCCTGTGAATTATGACGGCTATCGCCCATCATAAAATAATAATCCATTTTAAAAGTGTAACTATTGCTTTGTTTACCGTTTATAAGTATCTTATTATCTTTTACTTGTAAATCATTTTCTTCGTAAACATCAATTAATCTTTGATATATAGGCAAGTTTTTAAGAGTTAAATTAACAGTTTGACCTTTTTTAGGTATGGTAATAGGACCAAAATTATCGCGGTTATAACAAATTGTACTGTCTTGAGGGAAAATATCTTCACGTTCAGTAATTTCGGCAATCTTTACAGAAGTAACATTAGGAAATGAACGTATGGTATTAGCATTTTCTTCGGTTAATGGAATAATATAATGAACAGTATTTTTATGAGTAACTGTGTCAATATAATTAGCTTGTGTCATATTTACAAAATTTATATCTTCATCAGAAATTCCTAATCGTTCTAAATTTTTTGGATTTAGCGTTAATCCGTCTGTTATTACTTCGTAATTATACTGCATTTGTTCGAAATGTTGCTGTTTTACACCATTAATATATGCAATAGCATGTTTAACTTCAATTACATCACCGGGAATTGCCACACATCTTTTAATATAGTTTTCTTGTTTGTCAACAGGTCTGTAAATAATATCCCCAAAGTTTAACTTGTCGTCCCAAACTCTTTCGCGACCATATCTACGGCACAAATCATAATAACTTTCGTTTTGACGTTTAAGGGCAACTGTATCACCTTCGGGAAAGTTAAATACAACAATATCATTGCGTTGTACTTGCCCAAATCCTGCAATTCGTTTATAAGGCCATTTGAGCCATTCTACAAAAGAACGACGAGTTTCGCTAAAAGGCATTGTATGATGCACAAAAGGAAACGAGAGTGGTGTGTTTGGTAATTTAGGTCCATAACTTACTTTACTTACAAACAAATAATCGCCTACAAGCATAGTTTTTTCCATTGAAGATGTTGGAATTGTGTATGCTTCAATAAAAAACATTCTAATTAAAGTTGCAGCAACTACTGCAAAAATTATTGCATCAACCCACTCAATAATTTTACCTGGCTTTTTTCCACGTTTTTTCCAAAACGACCAATTAACTTTTTTACTGATATATATATCGTATAATATTGGCAAACCAATAAATAACCAATAATTTCCAATCCATATTACCCAAAGGATAAAAATTATTAAAGCAATTGAAAACTTAAACCATTTGTTTTTTAGAAACTGAAAATACTTACTCATAATTTTAAAATTTTATACTAATTTGTTATATAGGTCTGACATTGTGAAAACTCCAATTTTATTATAAAAGACTTCTGCTGCCAAAACAGCTCCTTTTGCAAATATTTTTCGATTCTTTGCAGTATGTTTAATTTCGATAATATCTGCATCTGATTCAAATATAAGGTTATGAATTCCTGTAGTTTCACCAATTCGTTTCGAATAAATTGGCAAATTGTTATTTTTACAACCATCAGCTTTTTCCCAATTATTGAATTTATGAAACAAAGGTAAAATATTATTTGCAAGCGAAATAGCTGTTCCGCTCGGACTATCAAGCTTTTGAGTATGATGCGTTTCTTCAATTTTAACTTGATATTCCGAAAAGTTATTTAACGTTTTTGATGCGAATTTAGCAATTTCAATATATAAATAAACTCCAATACTGAAATTTGGTGAATAGAATAAAGTGCCTTGTTGTTTGTTGCAATTTAGTTTTATTTCATCGAGTTTAGAATACCAACCTGTTGTTCCACATATAATTGGGATATTGTTTTTTATGCAAGTTAAAATATTCTTAATTGCCGAATCGGGATTAGTAAATTCAATTGCAACATCAGTATTGGTTTTATTTATTTTTTTAACATCATCAATATTGTCTAAATCAATTATTTTAGAAATAGTATGACCTTTTTGAGTTGCTGCCAGCTCAATTTCTTTTCCCATTTTTCCGTAGCCAATAATTGTAATTCTCATTAAAAGAATATTTTGCTAAAAATAAAAAAAGGGAAGCAATAAATGCTTCCCAAAAGTATAAAATATGTTAATAGTTATTTACTTTTAACAGTTTTTACAATTGTAGCAAATGCTTCGGGATTATTCATAGCAAGGTCGGCAAGAGTTTTTCGGTTTATTTCTACACCTTTTTTATGAATTGCGCCCATAAATTCGGAATACGACATACCGTGTTCACGAACTGCGGCATTAATTCGTTGAATCCATAATGCACGAAACTCAATTTTTTTCTTACGACGGTCGCGATAAGCATAACCTTGCCCTTTTTCCCAAGAGTTTTTGGCAACTGTCCAAACATTTTTTCTTGCTCCAAAACTACCTTTGGTGCGTTTTAGGATTTTTTTTCTGCGTTCTCTCGACGCAACATGATTTACTGAACGTGGCATAATTTTCTTTTTTTTGAATGGTTAGCGTTCTTTTTTTAGAAACTTTTAAGCTAATTCATTCTGTTAAACAATTTAGTTAATTAAATACTTAATAAAAGCTCAACATGATGTTGATTTGCACTATTAATTATAGCAAAATGACCAAGATTCCTTTTACGTTTTTTTGATTTCTTGGTAAGAATGTGGCTTTTATAAGCATGTTTCCGTTTTATTTTACCGGAACCGGTTAACGCAAATCTTTTTTTTGCACCGGAATTTGTTTTCATTTTTGGCATCTTTCTATTTTTTATATAATTATCAACTTTTCTTTTTTGTAGATTTTGGAGCAAACATCATAATCATGCGTTTACCTTCGAGTTTTGCTTCTTGTTCAACTTTTGCATATTCCTCAAGGTCTTTTACAAATCTTGTTAAAATATCTGCACCTTGTTCTTTATAAATAATTGACCTTCCTCTAAAAAACACATAAGCTTTTACTTTTGCTCCTTCTTTTAAGAAATTTATAGCATGTTTAAGTTTAAAGTTGTAATCGTGTTCGTCGGTATTTGGACCGAAACGTATTTCTTTAATAATTACTTTAAGAGCTTTAGCTTTAATTTCTTTATTTTTCTTTTTTTGCTGGTATAAAAACTTTTGCAAATCAACTATTTTACAAACAGGTGGTTCGGCAGTAGGCGAAATTTCTACTAAATCTAAACCCATTTCGTCTGCAAGTTTAAGAGCATCTTGTATTGAAAAAACACCTTGATTTTCTATGTTTTCACCAACAAGGCGAACTACCTTTGCACGAATTCTGTCATTAGTAGCAAAATAAAGTTCATTGGAATCTCTTCTAAAAACTCTATTTCCGCGGTTAAATGGCTCAGCTATAACTTTTTTCCTCCTATCATTTAGTTAATTAATTTCTTTTAATATCTCATTGATTTCCAATTGTAAAAGTTTGGCAAATTCTGTAACTTTCATACTACCTTTATCACCTTCGCCTTGTTTACGAACGGCAATTGTTTCGGTTTGTACTTCTTTTTCGCCTACAATAAGAAGATAAGGAATTCGTTTTAACTCATTATCTCTTATCTTTTTACCTATCTTTTCGTTTCGGTCGTCAATAAAGGTGCGAATATCGTAATTATTTAGCAAACTTTCAACTTTTTTTGCATAATCGTTAAACTTTTCACTAATTGGCAGTATAACAGCTTGTTCTGGGGTTAACCAAAGTGGAAATTTACCGGCAGTATGTTCAATAAGTACTGCAACAAAACGTTCCATTGAGCCAAAAGGTGCCCGATGAATCATTACAGGACGATGTTTTGTGTTATCGTTTCCCATATATTCGAGTTCGAACCTTTCGGGTAAATTGTAATCAACCTGTATTGTTCCTAATTGCCATTTTCTACCCAAAGCATCTTTTACAATAAAGTCAAGTTTAGGACCATAAAAAGCTGCTTCGCCAATTTCGACAACAGTTTTTAAATTTTTCTCGGCTGCTGCTTCAATAATAGCGTCTTCGGCTTTTTTCCAATTTTCATCGCTTCCAATATATTTTTCTTTATTATTTGGGTCGCGTAACGAAATTTGGCTTATAAAATCTTTGAAATCAAGTGTTTTAAAAATGTATAAAACAATATCTATTACCTTTAAAAATTCTTCTTTTAACTGGTCGGGACGGCAAAATATATGAGCATCGTCTTGAGTGAAACTTCTTACGCGTGTAAGTCCATGTAATTCACC
>JAVHRE010000373.1:0-2218 GCA_036171495.1 Bacteroidales bacterium | reverse complement strand
AAACCCCGGTAACTTAAACATGTTTATTTATGCAAACAATGAACGGAATAAAAATGAATTAAAACCTTTGGTTGTAGTGCTTCACGGATGTAGTCAAAATGCTGACGATATTGCAGAGCTAACCGGGTGGAACAAACTTGCCTATATAAATGATTTTATAGTTTTGTACCCACAGCAGAAATTTTTAAATAATCCTGATTTATGCTTTAATTGGTTCAAAAACAAAGATATAAGTAAAGGCAAAGGTGAGTGCGAATCAATTTATCAAATGATAACATATTTAATTGACAATTACAATATTGACAAAAGCAAAATATACATAACAGGGCTTTCGGCTGGTGCTGCAATGAGTATGGTTTTGTTGGCTACTCATCCTCAAACTTTTTCGGCAGGAGCAATTTTTGCAGGAACAGCATATAGAATTGCAAATAATCCAGTTACAGCAATAAATGTTATGTTTGGAAATAGAAATATTTCAAATTTTGAACTTGCTCATAGAGTTGTTATGCAAAATGTTGAGTATAAAGGTAAATATCCTAAAATTATTGTTTATCAAGGATTAAATGACCCAATAGTAAATTACAAAAATTCAGGATTTATTATTTCGCAATGGGCAACTGTTTGTAAAATAGATACAATTCCGGATAAAACAGAAAATAATTTTAAGAACATAAAAGATATTACCCGCTATCAATATCAGAATCAGGATTCCGAAACCTTTATTATTTATTACGAAATTGAAAATTTAGGTCATAGATTATTAGTTAAACCGGGCAAGAATAATGATGAAGGTGGTAAAACAGGTTTGTTTGGATTAGATATTGGATTTCATTCAACATATCAAACTGCTTTGGATTTTGGATTAATTAAATAAGTTTTTTAATTTTACAAAAAGCAAAAATATGCAATAGTCTATAATATTGATTGTTATTAAACATGGTTAAACTTTTTTTGTTTTATATTATTTTGATTTTAGTATTTGTAACATCGTGTACAACTTACAAAAACAATTCAGGTTCGCGAAACATGAATGTTTCATTTATTTATAATCCAAGCAGCACATCAATTCATCCACAATTTGTTGTTTATAATGAAACCGATACCACATCGCGCATTTTCATTAAACTTAAAAACAAAGAATTAATTTTTGTGTCTAATGGCGAGACTTCACAAGCAATTGTTAAAGTTCATTATATAGTTTACAACACTTCTAAAGCAATGATTTTAGCCGATAGTGGTTCATTTTATTATCATTTTAAAAAATTAAATTCAGATGATATAATAAAATCTTTTGAAGTAAAAACAAAAGACACAGTTTCGTACTTTTTAGACTTAACAATTTATGATGTTAATCAGAATAGCGGTAATCAGGCGTTTTTGTCTATTGATAGGTCGCAAAGAATTAACAAAAATGATGCATTAATAGCCGATAAAAACAATACGCCTTACTTTAATCCATTGCACTCAGATTCAGATACTTTTAAAATTGTATTACGCAAAAAATTACCTTTAAAATGGACCGTTTCATGGTTTCAAAACACATATATGCTCCGACCAGCCCCTTATTCACTCGGAAATATTAATCGTTTTTTGCCATCAAAACCAGATAGTACAAGAATTGTTTGGTTAACGGACACATCAACGTTTACACTAAAACACGAGGGAATAATGCACTTTTATCAGGATACTTTAAAATTAGGATTTTCAATAATGCAATTTAGTCAGTCGTTTCCCGAGATAACTACTCCTTTGCAACTATTGCAACCATTAAGAATGTTATCAACTCAAAAGGAATTTAATGATATGAATATGCTTGCAAATAAAAAAGAAGCTGTAGATAAATTTTGGTTAGATGCAGGTGGAAATATTAATAGAGCACGTGAGCTTATCCGAGTATTTTATACTCGCGTGATGTTGGCAAATACTTATTTTACAAGCTATACCGAAGGTTGGAAAACCGATAGAGGATTGATTTATATTGTTTTTGGTTTACCTGTAACCATTTACAAAGCTGATAATATTGAACGTTGGATTTATGGAACTTCGCAAAGCAATAAGACATTGGTATTCAATTTTATACGTCAACAAAATCCGTTTACAAATAACGATTATACTTTAGTACGTGACGAAATGTATAAAATATCGTGGACTCAGGCTGTTGATACCTGGCGAAACGGAAGAGTGTATTCGGTTGCATATTAAAAAATAGAAGTTAGAA
>JAVHRE010000372.1:0-11450 GCA_036171495.1 Bacteroidales bacterium | reverse complement strand
AATATAGAAATTTACGAATTAGCTTTTGTTCATAAATCGGCATCGGTTTATCACGGAAAAGGATTTTCGGTAAACAACGAAAGACTTGAATTTCTTGGCGACTCGATATTAGATGCAATTGTTGCCGATTATTTGTTTGAAAATTTTCCGAATGAAAACGAAGGATTTTTAACGAGTTTACGTTCGCGAATTGTTAACAGACAATCGCTTAACGAACTTGCAGCTATAATCGGACTCGATAAACATATAAAAGCCCAAATTGATAAATCGGGCTTATCGCCTTCTATGTTGGGGAATGCTTTGGAAGCTTTTATTGGCGCAGCTTTTATAGATAAAGGATATAATACAACTAAAAAATTTATAATTACACGATTAATAAAACCACATACTAATTTAAAAAAACTTTACGAAACCGATACTAATTATAAAGGACAGATAATAGATTGGGTTCAAAAACATAAAAAAGAAATTGAGTTTATTTGCAACGAGGAAGTTTCTATAACAAAGTCCAGAAAATTATTTATTGCTAAATTAATTATTGATGGCGAAGAAATTAGCTCGGGCAAAGCAGAATGTAAAAAAGATGCCGAACAACAAGCTTCAGAAATTGCTTTGCAAATTGTAAAAAAAAGATAAACTGTAATCAACCCTTGGTTCGCATTAATATAATATTTTTTTGTAAATTTGAGAATCTAAATCGTCCCGATTGTCGGTATTGTTAAATTTAAAAAAATGTCATTAAAAAAGACAAACAATAAGCTGAATGTGAATTTCGACATTCTGTTTTTAACTTTTGGAATATCAACTTCTGAAAAAATATTTGTGGCTTCAATTGAATTAAATAAATTAGTAAAAATTAATTTAAGTTTATGTAAATCAGTAGAATTGGAACGGAACAATAATAAACTGTCTTTTAGCACTTTCTCGTTTAATAACGATGATTGTAATTTGAATTACTCTCTTATTTCTAATAAAACTAAAGATGGTTGCCTGCTCGAGAATTATAAGAATTTAGATTATTTATTTATTGTTTCGAGTAATGAGCAAAACATGCTATTTAAACAAGATTTATTAAAAAAATTACACTCAGAAATTTTTATAGTTGTTTCGGAGTTAAAACTAACAAACAAAAAAGAAATAGAACTTATTAATAATATTTTATACCAATTATGGACAATATAATTAGTGTTTGCAAGAAAACATCAATTTACTCACATCTATTTTTATTTTTTAAGGTGTTCGTGAGATCGCTTCGCTAAGTTCTGCGTTATGCTCGTCTAAAAAATTAGTCATCGCATGCCCCCGCAAAAACGGGGCAAGCTTTGAACTTGAAGTTTTCTTATCAAACACTGAGTTTTCTTTCTAACACTAATTATTATGATACCGCATATTACAATAAAAAAAGAAAAGGAAAAACTTTCGTTCTTCCTCTTCATAACCTAAAACATAACTTATAGAAAACCTAATTATTAATCTAACAGCCCAAAATTACAACATGTTTAAGTTAATGAGTTTTAAGTGATGTTAAAGAGTGTTAATCTAATTGTTGTCAGTTTAATTATGATTGTATCTTTGTGCGTATGCCAAAACGTATAATTTGGATATTAATAATAATAATGACTTTTGCACTAATTGCTCTTGTAATTTTGCAAGGTTATTGGCTTAAAAATGCTTACAAAGTTAAGGAAGACCATTTTAGTGAACAAGTAACTCAAGCCCTTTCCGAAATTTGTAAACGGGCAGAATCGAGAGAAACGATAGTAGAAATTTCAAACGAGATGTTTTCGCTAAATAACGGTTCCCAAAGCATTCCTAAACTTTATAATAATGCAAATGCAATGTTATTCGACTCGGTAAAACACAGAATTGCTGTTTCCCGCCAATCAGTTTTATATAACAAATCTAAAAGTATATATTCAAATACAAAAATTACAGTTTTAAATGGCGACTCAGTGCTTTTTAACAAAATAATTTCGAGATGCAAACCCAATAACTTTTGTGAAAATATTACTCAAATTGATATTGGTAAAGAGTTAAAAAACAAACTTAACAACAAAACACTATTTGTAGAGAAAATAGTTAACAAACTTCTAAATTTTAACGAAGATGTTTCTAAAAGAATTGACAAACCAATACTAAATGCAATAATAGGAGCGGAATTAAAAAATCAGGGAATAAATATTACGTACGAATTTGCTGTTAAAAACACAGATGGAATAATTGCATATTCGAGTAATAAATATAAACCCAACTATAATAAATTTTACAAAATTCAACTTTTCCCAAACGATTTATTTTCGACACCTAATTACTTGCTTCTTTATTTTCCCCAAAAAGATGATTTTATTGTAAAATCGTTAGGTTACATGGGTGCATCAAGCATTCTGCTTATATTAATCGTAATTTTTTCATACACACTTACATTAGTAATAATTTTGAAACAAAAAAAACTCTCCGAAATGAAAAACGATTTTATAAATAACATGACTCACGAACTTAAAACTCCTATTTCAACAATTTCGTTAGCATCGCAAATGCTTAAAGATAAATCTATTAATAAAAATTTTAAAAGCCTTGATAATATTGCTGGTATAATTGAAGAAGAAAGTAAGCGTTTAGGATATCAGGTTGAAAAAGTATTACAGATGGCAATTTTTGAACAAGGGAATTTTAAATTCAGAATAGAAAACATTGATGTTCATTACTTAATAACCGGGATATGTAATAATTTTGACATCCAAATTAAAAAACGTGATGGCTCGTTAACTACTCAACTCAATGCAAATAATTTTTATGTTAAAGGCGATGAGGTTCATCTTTCTACTGTACTATTAAATTTACTCGAAAATGCTATAAAATATTGCGATAAAGAGCCACATATAATTGTTTCGACTAAAGATTTCAAGAATGGTATTAATATTTCGGTAAAAGATAACGGGTTAGGAATTAGCAGCGAAGACCAAAAACGTATTTTCGAGAAATTTTATCGCGTTCACACAGGTAACATCCATAATGTTAAGGGATTTGGACTTGGGCTAAGTTATGTAAAACTTATTTGTGAGGCTCATGGTGGTACCATTAAAGTAGAAAGTGAATTAAATAAAGGTTCAGAATTTATTATATATTTGCCTTATAAAAATCAAAATTTATGAAAGACACAAAAGCTAAAGTTTTGTTTGCAGAAGACGACCAAAATTTAGGTCATCTTCTAAAAGAATATTTAAATGCCAAAGGTTACGATACCGATTTGTTCCCCAATGGCGAGGTGGCATTTAAAAGTTTTAAAAACAATAAGTACGATATTTGTATTTTAGATGTAATGATGCCAATAAAAGATGGATTTACATTAGCACAAGATATTAGGCTTATTGATGCTGAAGTTCCAATAATATTTTTAACTGCCAAAGTACTTAAAGAAGATGTTGTTGAAGGTTTTAAAATTGGTGCCGATGATTATATGACAAAGCCATTTAGCATGGAAGAGCTGTTATTTAGAATTGAAGCAGTTCTTAGACGCACCAAAGGAAGTATAAACCAAGAACAAACAACTTATCAGATAGGAAAATATACTTTCGAATCTAATAAGCAAACATTAATATCGGGAAATAGCACAAATAAGTTAACTACAAAAGAATCAGATTTGTTACTGTTGTTGTGTCAGCATTCTAATAGTATTTTAGACCGTAACTATGCTCTTAAAAAAATATGGTTAGACGATACATATTTTAATGCACGAAGCATGGATGTTTATATAACTAAGTTACGCAAATTGTTAAAAGATGACATATCTGTTGAAATAATTAATGTTCATGGTAAGGGATTCAAGCTATTAATAAATTAAAATTTGTAACTACTCAGATGGTTCAAAGTATTAAAAAACAAATGCTTGCCACAGAGATAGAAAAATTTAGGATTAATGAATTACGAATATTCAATTACGAATTACAAATTAACAATTACGAGTAAAACCCCGTAATTCGTAATTATTAATCATTAATCTCTATTGTGGCAAAAATGGCTTATTTAGCGGGTAAGTGGTTACTAAAATTATAAGTTAAATTTAAAATAAATTTTTTATCCTTGCATTAAGTTTATTAATAGAAATGAACAAAAAAATAACTAAAAATAATAAGCTCTCTTTCTTTGAAGATTTTAAAAAATGGAAAATCTTTATTTTTTTAGCTGTTTTCGCAATTTATGGCAACTCTATTTTAAACAATTACTCGCTTGATGATGAGTTTGTTATAAAAAACAATTTACAGGTTCAAAAAGGCATAAAAGCCATACCCGAAATTTTTACCACCAAATATTTTACCGATAAAGTTTCAAGTTTTGGGTACCGACCTTTTACAAAAGCCGTGTTTGCTGTTGAGTATCAAATATTTGGACTGAATCCAAGAGTCAGTCATTTTATTAATGTTCTTTTATTTGCTTTAACTTCAATTATTTTACTCAAATTATTACTTAAAATAATTTTACCTAAAACCGGCGCTGTTTTTGTGTTTATAACAATGCTTATTTGGCTTTTTCATCCTATTCATACCGAGGTTGTTGCAAGTTTAAAAAATCGCGAGGAATTGCTTTATCTGATTTTTTGTTTGTTATCATTACAGCATTTTATTAATTTTATTGAGAAGCGAAAGTGGTATTATTTAGTTTTTGCAATTTGTTTATTTGTTTTGGGATATTTATCAAAACAAAGTGCAATTTCTTTTGCACTAATAATTCCAATGGTGCTTTGGTTTATGTCATTCCCCTACCCCCTTCAACAAAGGGGGACAAAAATTGAAAATGTAAAACAATTTATTAAAGAAAACGCAAGGGTTATAGTTTCAGTAATTGTTTTACTAATTGTAACATACCTTTTGTATAAAATGCCAGCATGGTTTTTTTCATCTGATAAAGTTGAGCTTTTATCGTTCGAAAACCCAACCCGATTCGACCATTCAAAAATTGCAAAACTATCGCTTTCGGCTTATGCAATGCTTATAAATATTAAACTGCTTTTTATCCCTCATCCTTTGGTTTTTTATTACGGACAGTTTACTATTCCCGAAGTACATATAACTGATTTTTGGGTAATTTTTTCTTTAATACTTCATGCTGTTATTTTATTTTTTGTTATTAAAAATTTCAATAAAAAATCAATTGTCATATTTGGCACATTGTTTTATTTTTTAGGGATATTACCTTTTTCTAACTTTTTTATGGAAATTAACGGAATTGTTGCCGAGCGTTTTCTATATGCACCTTCTATTGGTTTTGCAATTGTCTTCACATTTTTAATATTTAAAATTTCTAAAACAAACATTAGCTCAAACTCATTGAAATCGGCTACAAGTATGTTTAGGTATATTGTTATATTTATTGTTTTTGTTTATTCTATTAAAACAATTGCCCGCAATACATCATGGAAAGATTGCTATACATTATACAGCAACGATATTACTTATCTTGGTAATTCTGTTAAAGCAAACGATATATTAGCCCAAACAATAATGGATAAATTAATGAACGAAACATCTTCAAATAAATCATTAATTCAACTAAAGCCAACATTAGATAGTATTATAACATATTAC
Source organism: Bacteroidales bacterium (assembly GCA_036171495.1). Taxonomy (GTDB): domain Bacteria; phylum Bacteroidota; class Bacteroidia; order Bacteroidales; family GWA2-32-17; genus GWA2-32-17. Next base: position 5,868 of record JAVHRE010000372.1, on the reverse strand, counting down.
AGCCGTTCTTTGGAATTATTTCCAGATAATCCCAAGGCACTTAATAACATAGCAAATATTAATATTAATTTTTACAATAAACCCGCTCTTGCAATTACTTACCTTCAAAAAGCAGCTATAATAAAACCCAATAGTTACGAAATCTCTTATAATATTGCAAAATGTTATGAATTAATGAAAAAAGATAACGAAGCTGCAAAATTATATTCCAATACAATTAAATGTGAACCAAATCATCCCGATGTATGGAGTAGTTTAATAGCTACATATTACAGACTAAACATGCCCGACAGTGCCAAAATAACTTGCGAAAAAATGCTTGTTTTCGATACAATTACCGATGTGCCTTATGTTGGTTTAGGATATTACTTTATTTCTAAAAAAGATACAGCAAATGCAATAATAAACTGGGAGAAAGCCATTGAAAAAAATCCCCTAAATTATAAAAGGTGTTTTAGTTTGAGTAAATATTTTAAGCTACATAACGATACAATAAAAGCAAATTACTATTATCAAAAAGCTGTTGAAGCAAAAAGGTATTCGAAAAATTAATTACAAAAAATGGAATAAAATCGGACATTATTGACAAACGCTACTTGTTATATAAAAAATCAAAAAACAATACCTTATCATTAAAATTATAGCTAACATTTATTGATGATGCTGGATAATTGTATATTGTTATATTGTTGCTGTCGGTTGAATAAAGCAAATTCGACAAACTTTCGAATTTTAAAATATCGGCACGTTTACCGGAAGCATAAAGGGTTGAGTTGCCATAAACTTTTTCTATAACATTTATTTCGTTACCAACCGATAATAAATATTGCTCATCGGGTGTTTCAATTGCTGAATTAAAATTTCCGGCATAAGTGGTTCCAAAACTGTGCAAGTAATTAATTTCAAAGTTATAAGTGTATAATTCAACATTGTTTTGGTTTTGTGCAAATACCAAAGCTGTTTTATTCGAATATTGCAAAATTGTTTGCGGTAAAAAATTTGTTATGTACTTTGTTAACAATCCGGCTGATTGCAAATATGCCTGAACTGATTTGTTATTTGTTACATTATCTTCAACGCTTGTCAGTATATAATTATCAATAAAATTAAAATTGTAGGGTGAACCATTATTAATAGCATATAATTTTCTAACAGCACCTAAATTATCGTAACCATAAATAAATCCATTACCATCGGTAACATAAGTCAAAAACGAATATACTTTTATTTCGCCTTTTTTTAAATGGTTGGGTAAAAACAATCCTGTTTTTTGCCAATCTAACTGAAAGTTGTTGAGCGAGTAACATAACAAATTGCCATTATCAGTTAAAAAATACATCTGATTTGAATAACTATTTACGCATGCACTAATAATATTCGACGAAACAAATCCTGTTTGATTGAAATTCATCAAACTATCACTGCAAAATATTCTTGTTCCGGTTGCATCTTTTACTCCAACATAAACTGCCTGTAAAATTTTAGGAATTTCGCTAATGTGAATTTCAATAAAGTTATTAACATTATTTTTTCCATCGTTTGTGTTAATAACTAAATAATATATTCCGGTTTGCAAATACTTATTCGAGAAGAAATAAAGCTCATCAATGTCAATATTATTCCCCGAAACAGATTTTATTAACTTTGATGTAAGCACTTGCATTTGTCCGTCAGTTATATAAATCGAAACAGTTAACGGACCTAAATCATCAGTAATTGTGGCTTTTACTCTTACGCTATCAATTGCATTCAGCGTAATTCCTGCTTGTGGCATCGAAACAGTAATAACAGGAGCGTCATTCTTTTTTTCTTTTATGCAACCGAATAAGCACAGTAATGATAATATAATCAATGTGTTTGAAAAAAGTTTGCTCGTATTTCTAATATTTATTAATTTAAAAATCATATTTCATTACAAACCATAAAGTTCGGAATTTTTTAACCAATTTCAAACAATGAGCTGTTAAAAAACAATTTTTATTTTTTATGAAGTTTTTAAAATCAATGCCTAAATTTGAAAATTAAATTTTTGATATGGCTAAAAAAGATTATAAAACACAAAACAATATAATTTCAGATACAAATTTAGGGAAAATTCCACCACAGGCATTAGAGTTAGAAGAAGCAGTTCTTGGTGCAATTATGATTGACAAAGATGCAGCGAACTCTGTATTTGAAGTATTAAAGCCCGAATATTTTTATAGCGAAATAAACAGAATTGTTTTTGAAGCAATTACATCGTTATACAAAGAAATGAAACCTGTTGATATTTTAACAGTTAGAGATGAACTGGTAAAAGCTAAAAAACTTAGCGAAATTGGAGGTGCATTATTTTTAACAAAGCTTACAGGAAGAGTTGCATCGTCTGCACACGCCGAATTTCATGCCCGAATTATTGCACAAAAATATATACAACGTGAACTAATTAGAATTGCCACCGAAATAGAAAGAAAAGCTTTCGATGACGAAGAAGATGTTGATGATTTGTTGGATTATAGTCAAAATCAGATTTTTGGACTTAGCGATGGAACTATTAAACGCGAAACCCGGCAAATTGATGATGTTATTAAAGAAGCTATTGAAAAATTAACAGAAGCAGGCAAAAGAGAAGATGGTTTAAGTGGTGTGCCATCAGGGTTTTCTGATATTGACCGAATTACTTCAGGCTGGCAGCTCTCCGATTTAATTATTATTGCTGCCCGACCAAGTATGGGTAAAACTGCTTTTGTGCTTTCTATGGCTCGTAATATTGCCGTTGAACATAAGCAGGCTGTTGGTTTTTTTAGTCTCGAAATGTCATCTGTGCAGCTTGTTAATCGTTTAATAGTAGCAGAAACTGAATTAGATTCAACATCCATAAGAACAGGTAAATTAAGCCCAACTGAATGGGAAATTTTAGATAAAAAAATTAAAACACTCGAAAATTGTAAAATTTTTATTGACGATACTCCGGCAATTTCAATTTTTGAGTTACGTTCTAAAGCCCGACGACTTGTTGCTCAACATAATGTAAAATTAATTATTATTGACTATTTGCAATTAATGAGTTCGCCAAGTGATAATAAAGGAACGCGTGAACAAGAAGTAAGTACAATTTCCCGCTCACTTAAAGCTTTGGCAAAAGACCTTAATATTCCTATTGTTGCCTTATCGCAGTTAAACCGTTCTGTAGAAACTCGTTCTGGTTCTAAACGTCCGCAACTTTCCGACCTTCGCGAATCCGGTGCAATTGAGCAAGATGCAGACATTGTGATTTTTATACATCGTCCCGAAAAAGTTGGAATTGATGTTGATGAAGATAATGTTTCAACACGTGGTTTAGCACAAATAATTATTGCAAAGCATCGTAATGGAGCCGTTACCGATGTGAAACTTAAATTTACCGAAAATACTGCTAAATTTACAGATTGGGGTAATTTTGGTTCGTCATCAGATTTCGATATTCAATCGCAGAGCGTTGTTATGCCTTCAAAAATGAACACAAAAACAAATTCTGATATAACAAAATTAGAAAGCAATCGTTCTTTTGAAGATGAAAATAAAGCACCTTACTAAGAATTTAGGATTTGCGATTTATGATTTATGCGAATTAAGGGTTCATTTTTTGTCGTCATTCCCGCGAATGCGGGAATCTCCTGTTCGAAGAAGATGCTTCTGAATTGAACAAAAAACATGTACAAACTTCTCTTTTCATACTGGCGAAGACAAAAAATGGAATGCAAATATTAATCTGGCTCTCTGCGGAAGATTATTCGCTTCGCTCATGAGACCGCTTCGCTTAGTTCCCGCCGGAGTTTATCCTGACGAAGGAAGGGCGGGAATGACGGAAAACATTGTGTTTTATGCTGTAAAAGGCGTTATTTCTTGTGTTTTTCAACCCTTGATTCGCATGAGTTGTTAATTATAATTGCCACGACCTAAAGGTTGTGGATTTTTTTTATATTTGTAAAATTTTAATTAATTAATGATTAGGTTGGTAAATAAGATTTTTTTAATTTTTCTTTTATTGTGTTTTGCAGTAAAAGTAAATGCTTCATTTATTTTAATTCCAATGGACGAAAATCAAAAAAATCATCTGAAAGCTTATGGAATTGCATATTGGATGTTGCAAAACGGAATTGAGGTTCAATGGTTATTAAATTATAGAGGTGGCAGTTTTCTTGCCGAAAATCATAAAGAAATTCAAAATGAGTGTGCTGTGCGTAATGTTTCTTACGAATTAATTGCCGATGCTCAAGCTTCTAATATACTTGCCGAAATAGCAACTCCCGAAGTTAATATGGATGCAGTTAAACTCGAAAAAGCACCAAAAATTGCAGTTTATGCTCCTCCCAACAAATTACCATGGGACGATGCCGTTATGCTTGTTCTTACTTATGCCGAAATTCCGTATGACATAATATATGATGAGGAAATTATTAGAGGCGATTTAAAAAAATACGATTGGCTGCATTTACATCACGAAGATTTTACCGGACAATACGGTAAATTTTGGGGAGCTTATCAAAATACACAATGGTATAAAGATGACGTTGCAAAGAACGAAGAAAATGCTAAAAAATTTGGATTCTCAAAAGTATCGGAACTTAAATTGTTTGTTGCAAAAACAATAAAACAATATGTAAATAATGGCGGGTATTTATTCGCAATGTGTTCGGCAACCGATACTTATGACATTGCTCTTGCTGCCGAAGGTGTTGATATTTGCGATTCACCGTTTGACGGAGACCCAGCCGATCCGAACGCACAAAAGAAACTTGATTTTGATAAAACTTTAGCTTTTAAAGATTTTACAATCAGTAAAAATCCGTACGAATACAAATTTTCAAATATTGATGTATCATCAACACGCAAAGTTCCAAAAGAAAACGACTACTTTACTTTATTTGAATTTTCGGCAAAATGGGACCCTGTACCTACAATGTTATGTCAAAATCATGATAATATGATTAAAGGCTTTATGGGGCAAACAACAGCTTTTAATAAAGATTTTATAAAATCGAGCGTGTTAATAATGGGCGAAAATAAATCGGCAAATGAAGCTCGTTATATTCATGGTGAATTTGGCAAAGGCACATGGACTTTTTACGGCGGACACGACCCCGAAGATTATCAGCATTTTGTTTACGACCCGGCTACAAACCTCGATTTGTTCCCCAATTCGCCCGGTTATCGTTTAATTTTGAATAATGTTTTATTTCCGGCAGCTAAAAAGAAGAAACTTAAAACGTGAAAAAGTGAACATTAAAAACAGAAATATATTGAAATAAATAGAAATATATTGTTGTCATTCTGAGTGGTTAGCGAAGAATCTAATATAATTATCTTTTATTAAGAAATAAATTGAAACAAAGAGAAATACAATATAACAGTAAATAATAATCCTATTAATCATTAAATCCTAAAAATTATAGTTCAAACAATAAACTTTTTTAAATGAAAACTCTTGTTCTAGTCCGTCACTCAAAAGCTGAAGACGAATATTCTAACGATTTTGAACGTGCTTTAACTTCCGATGGAATTAAACTTGCACAAAAAATTGCAAACGCAATTCCGCTCCATCCAACCGAAAATATAAAATTTATATCAAGTGAGGCGCCTCGGGCATTTCAAACTGCCAAAATATTTTCCAAATTTTTAAATTTGTTACCGGAAAATATTTGCACCCATCCCTTTTTATATAAATACTTTACATTTAAACAATTTGGGGAGTTTTTAGAGACAAAGTACACAAACGAAAATAATATCTGGCTTTTTGGGCATAATCCTATGCTAACAGAAATTGCATACCATTTAAGCAATGGAAAAATTTATTCAATGCCAAAATGTGCAGTCGCTTATTTTGAAATATCATCAGAAAATTGGAAA
>JAVHRE010000371.1:0-2245 GCA_036171495.1 Bacteroidales bacterium | reverse complement strand
TTTAATACTTTATTTTTCTTTAGGTACAATTACGGACATTCAATATATATAATATAGTATCAATACAACCGCAACAATTATTGCAATAATTTGATACTGTTTTATTCCATTGGCATTCGCGTTTTCTTCCGCAATAATATTCTTAAGTACATTATTTATTTTTACAAAAGCCGATTCGCTTTTTGAAATATAATCGAAAGAGTGGTTGTCGATACATTGAACTGCCACGTCCAGACTATCCTGAGAAGACAACATAATAACCTTTGTTTTTGGATTTAGCATTTTTATTTGCTTTAAAATATTCAGTCCATTCCAGGCATACGGAATTCTGGAATCTAAAAAATAATCCAAAATTACAACATCTGGCTTCAACTTCATTTGCTGCAAACAAGCTTCACCTGTTAAAAACGTTTTTATTTTTATATTGGGCAACTTGTTTGTTATTGAATATTCCAGAGCTTTAGAGTAAAGGGAGTCATCGTCAACAATAAAAAGTAAAATTTCTTTTGTTGTCGATTTGTTTTCAGTGATTATCTTTTTTTTTAAAAAACTTAAAGAATGTTTTCTTTCTTTATCTCCTAGAGAATAAGGAAGAGGAGCGATTGTTTCCATAATGACAGTTTTTAAATATTGTTATGTGAAATCTATGATGTTAAATGGAAAATGGAATTTCTCAAAATAGTATCGCTCACAACCAACATTTGCCATTTTACCTTTCAACTATCGTTATATTATTATTGTGTTCCATATCAGGCTATTTTAAATTGTTCCACCACCTTTAGCATTTCGTCAATTACAAATGGTTTTTGTAAAAACATTGAAAATTCGATATTATGTTTTTTTAAAATGCTTTCCGCTTGGTTTAAACTTGACATTACAATTACAGGTATACCTGAATTGAAATAGTTCCTTAATAATGTAATAAATGTCGCGCCATCCAAAACCGGCATCATTAAATCTGAAATAACCAAATCTACTTTATTGTCGCTAAGAATATCCATAGCCTCATTACCATTTTCTGCACAATATACATTGTGCTCTGCGTCAGTTAATTCATGTGACAATGCTTTTAAAAGCATTTTATCATCTTCAACTATTAAAATATTCATGACTTGTTCCTCCCATATCATTTATATAAACAAAACAATATAAATAAACACTAACAATAAGATTGGTAAATACTTTTTCACTTCTCTGCCCAATCAAGTATAATAACTTCCGGTTTTTCGCCATCCAAATTTTGTTATCATCAATAATAACAATGTTCGATTGTTTTTTTGTTTTCATGGCTCCTTTCATGCCTTAAAATTTCATATTCAACTAAACACTTTAACTGGATGTTCCAATATGTAATTATTCAAGACAGAATCTAATGAATCATAATAATCTTTTAAGTGCTTTAAAGACATTTCCGAATTTATTTCATTAGGAATTGTTATCGGCATTTCTTCGATATTGCTGTATAATTCCGGGTACTTTTCCAGTATGGTCATCGTTATTTTCATAATTCTGGAATTAAATTCTTTTTCCATGCTGTTTTTAAGGCTGTTTTGTATACGGATAAATGCCGTTTCGCTTTTTACAACATACTCGTAAGCCCCGTACTTTAAGCTGTCAACAGCAATTTTGACCTTATCCTCCGAAGACAGCATAATGACGTTTATTCCGGGATTAATTTCCTTTATTTTTTTCAAAATATCAATGCCATTCATTGCATTTCCCACCTCGGTATTTAAGTGATAATCTAATATTACCGTATCGACCGCTGTTTTCGGATTTTGAAGAATTGCCTTCAAACAATCTTCTCCTGTAGAAAAAGATTTTATTTGAATTTCTGATTTAAAATGATCGTTCAAAGATAATTCCAATGCTTTCAGAAACATTTCATTATCATCTACTAAAAAAACCGATATTTTATTTTTCGTTTTCATAGTGGGTATGTTTTTTAATTAGAAGTAAAAATGGATTATAATATAAAGTTATTAGAAGATCTACCTGACAGATGTAAAAATATAACTAATGGGGGAAAAATATAGCCAAAGGGGGTGGAAAAGCGGACGGGGAAATACTTTCCATTGGATCAGGAAATAACCTATACTTCAAAAACTACAAATTGTCAGCTTGAATTTAGAGTGGGTGCACGACAAATCCCCCTTTTTTGCGATGAATCTTCAAGACCTCATCCCCAACCCCTATAGCCGTCAGGTTAAGCATGTACAGGTCGCTCCTACAGAGCTTTTTGAAG
>JAVHRE010000370.1:0-2245 GCA_036171495.1 Bacteroidales bacterium | reverse complement strand
ATAAAAATAACAGAACAATTGCACTAGTTAATGTGCTTATTAATAGTAAATTTGCGAAACTCATTCCTTTTAGTGCTGTTTTGAATGCTGTAGCAATAGTTGACCAAAACAATATCGCTGTTATTGCAAAAATATATGCTTTTGTTTGATGTTGCATCAATAAATTTTAGACGGAATATCGTAAAGAAATAACTCTTCATCAGGAATTTTATCGCCTCGTAATATTCTATAACGTTGTCGGGCTATGGTTACATAAGTGCTTCCGGGGTGTTCATTAAGAATTTTCTGATAATATTCCATTGCTTTTGCATTATCCGATAAATATTTCTCATAAATTGTTGCTAACATAAAAAGAGCATCATCGGCAAGAATCCCAGAATTAAATTTTGTAGAAACGGTATCGAAATATGCTATAGCTTTGTTATAATCAGCTTTTTTTAATTCAAGCTCGCCAAGTTTATAATAAGCATCGCCTAAAATTTCGTTACTTTTAAAATTAGTGGTTATGCTATCCAAAGTAATTGTAGCCAAACTGTCTTTATGTCTAAAAATACACATATCGGCTCTCGAATAAATTTTTAATGCTTCACCTGATGAATCGGCAGATAAATTATCGCTTATAAGCAACGATAATGTAAACGCATCATTAGCAATAAGTTTAGATGTAGATGCTTTTAAAATATCTAATTGTGCTTGAGCCCACAAAAAATCGCCCGCATAATATGCTAATTTAGCTTTTCTGAATTTCGCATCATGTCCAATAGGTTCATTTTCAAATGCTTCTTCAACTTGAGCATAATATACGGTAGCACTCCAAATATCATTATTGAATAACATGATATCGCCAACAAGTAACTTACATTCAGCATTTTGATATGGTGTTAAGTAATTTGAGTTTAGAGTTTTTTCTAAATTTTGAATTGCTTCGTCAGATTTATTTAAATAAAATGCCTGAATATATGCTAAAGCTTTTACAAGCGAAAATGTGGCTTTAGAATAACCCAGCTCTGTTAGTGAATTTATAATTTCATTTTCTAAATTACTTATTTCCAGATTTTTTACACCAGGTTGTTCAATAACTTTATTGTACAGAGTGTTTAAATATTCACTTCGGGCATCAACATACCATGTGTTATCTTTTCCTTTATCTATAACATACTGGTAGGCTTTTAATGCCACATCGTAATTGTTATTATTATTAGCTTGTTTGGCTATTTCCATTATTCTACTTCCATTTTCTTTTAATCTTTTATCGAGGGCAATTGATTGTGTATAAGCATTATCATATTTATTTTCCTGAAGATATAACCAAATTAATAATTCACTAAAAATTGTTTTGTCGGGATTTTTTTGAATGCGTTTTATTAATTGATTTTTAAGCAATTCTTTTAAATTATTTTCTTTATCGGTATATACTGTAGCTTGCAATCGGTTTTGAACTGTTTGAATATAACTATCGTGAATTTCAAGTAAATCTAAATATTCATTTATCATTTTGTCCCATAAACGTTGAGATTGATATAAGTTAGCGAGTTCAAAATTAAATCCGTATATATCTTTTAATATTTTTCTGCCCTTAAGATAGGTTTGTTCTGCCATTCCAAATTCAAATCGAGAAAGAAAAGTGTTAGCTAAGTTAACGATTTGATTATTATCTGGTTGTAAAAGCTTTAAAGCTTTTTGAAACTCTTCGTCTGATTCTTTCAGTTTATTTTGAATTTTGTAAATGTATCCTAAATCAACTAAAAATGTTAAGTCGGAACTATTACGGCGAATTTCTTTTTTTGTAATTTTTTCGGCTGTTTCAAAATCTTTTAACTCAACTAAACAATTCAAATAATAATTAAAATATGTATTACTTTTTTGCGAGTTATACAATTCTAAAAAAAGGTTCGATGCTTTATCAAACTCCTTATTATTATAATATTGTATAGCTAACTGATTCTGCTCATTTGTTTTTTGGGCAAAAATCAATTTGAAGAAACAAACAAATATTATAATAAAAATTGTTTTCAACTTTATTTTAAAAAAATTATGCAAATGTAAATTAAATTAAGGGGACTTCTAAAAATTCAGGTTCGTCATGCTGAATTTATTTCAGCATCTCACAACTTGTTCCGACTTGACGGAAACTTGTTCCGACTTGACGGAAAAACGAAGCTCTGTATTGAGTCCCGTTTTTTGCGCATCCGCGTCAAGCTAATAATTGGATATTTGGGCTAAAGCCCTTACAATATTGCTTCAT
>JAVHRE010000369.1:0-11563 GCA_036171495.1 Bacteroidales bacterium | reverse complement strand
ACCTTGCAAACCCTTTGATTTAAAAAGAAATGGCTTAAATTTAGGCGAAGGTTGTGGAACAATAATTTTATCAAATAAGCCTAATAAATCAAACAATGTTGCATATTGTGGCGGTGCTATCACAAATGATGCAAACCACATTTCGGGTCCATCGCGAACCGGCAAAGGTTTATATCTTGCCATTGAAAAAACCATAAAACAAAGTAATTTGAGTTTAAACGAAAACAATTGTTTTATTTCTGCTCACGGAACAGCCACTCCATATAACGATGAAATGGAGGCTATAGCTTTTAATCGTTTGCAAATCAACTCTTTTCCAACGGTTGGTTTAAAAGGTTACTTTGGACATACTCTTGGTGCTGCAGGTATTATTGAATCTATTGCCGCAATTCATTCTTTAAAATCGGGAAAACTCCATTCAACAATAGGTTTTGAAGAACTTGGTGTTTCTGTCCCATTAAATATAATCACAAAAACAACTGAAAAAAATACTGAATATTGTTTAAAAGTAGCATCGGGTTTTGGTGGTTGTAATGCTGCTGCAATTTTTCAAAAAATATGACTAATCAACTAATTATATCAAAACATTGTAAAATTGCTAATAACAAAGCAATTGTTAATGGTAAAATTGTGTTTGAAAACAATAACGAAACTTTTCAGGATTTTATAAAAAAAGCTTACAAGCAATTTGTTAATAATTATCCGAAATTCTTTAAAATGGATAATCTTTCAAAACTTGGAATTGTTGCAGTAGAATTGTTATCGGATGAATTTAAAAATATTGATGGAAAAGAAATTGGTATATTATTAGTTAACTCTGCTTCTTCGCTTGATACCGATAAAAAATTTCAAAATTCAATAATTGATAAAAACAACTACTTCCCAAGCCCTTCGGTGTTTGTTTATACCTTGCCAAACATTGTTATTGGCGAAATATGTATAAAACATAAAATTTATGGTGAGTCGTCGTTTTTTGTTTCGCAAAATTTTGATTCAGTTTTTATTCACAACATGGTTTGTGATTTATTTGCTAGCCAAGGAATTAATACAGCAATTGTCGGTTGGTTAGATTTTATTAAAAATGAATATTTAGCATCGCTTTGCATAATTAAAATTATTTCACAACCAAACGAGAATTACAATGAAATTGTTAATTTTACAATTGAAAATCTGGAAAAAATAATTACGAAATAAGAAAATTAATTTTTTATGAATGAATTAATTGAAAGATTAAAAGTAGAAATAGTTGAAGCTCTAAACCTTGAAGATATAAAACCTGCTGATATTGATACCGATGCACCTCTATTCATTGATGGGCTTGGTCTCGATTCAATTGATGCTTTGGAATTAATTGTTTTAATCGAGAAAAAACATGGAATTAAAATTGAATCAATCGAAGATGGTAAGCAGATACTCTATTCGGTAAAAACCATTGCCGATTTCATATCAAAAAATCAAAAGAATTGAGTGAGCAAAAAAGTTTTTATTACCGGAATAGGAATTATTTCTGCTATTGGGAATAATGTTAAGGAAGTAATAAATTCTTTAAAAAACGAACGTTCCGGAATTGGTTTATCAAATCATTTACAATCTGTTTATAAAAACGAAATACCTGTTGGCGAAGTAAAATTAACTGATGTTAATTTGTGCGATTTAGCAAAAATATCTAACAATTCACAAAACTCAAGGACCGCTTTACTTGGAATTATTGCTGCAAACGAGGCTGTAAAAAGTGCCGGAATTTATAACATTAACGAGTTTAACACTGCACTTATTTCTGCAACTACTGTTGGCGGAATGGATAAAAGTGAGCTTTTTTACCGAGATTTTATAAAAGATAAAACAAAAGGTAAATTAAGATATATTTATACTCACGATTGTGGCGAAAGCACTCAAAAAATTGCCAACAGTATTAATGTAAATGGATATTATACAACAATAAGCACCGCTTGCTCATCATCAGCAAATTCTATAATGTTTGGAGCAAGATTAATTAAAAACGGACTATTTGATAGAGTAATTGCTGGCGGAACTGATGCTTTAAGCTTGTTTACAATTAATGGATTTAATTCTTTAATGATTTTAGACCGCAACAACTGTCGTCCGTTTGACGAAACAAGAAACGGATTGAATATTGGTGAAGGTGCAGGGTATATTGTTATGGAATCTGAAGACTGTATTAAAAAAACAGGGAAAAAGGCATTTGCCGAAATAAAAGGTTACGGAAATGCCTGCGATGCCTACCACCAAACAGCATCATCGCCCGATGGAAACGGAGCTTTTCTGGCAATGAAAAAAGCAATTGAAAACAGCGGTTTATCACCGGAAATGATTGATTATGTAAATGTTCACGGAACAGGCACACCAAATAACGATTTATCGGAAGGTATTGCTTTGCAAAAAATATTTAATAACAACGTTCCTTATTTCAGTTCCACAAAATCAGCAACCGGACATACACTCGGTGCTTCGGGTGGAATTGAAGCTGTATTAAGCATATTGGCAATTCAAAATAAAATGATATTCCCTTCGCTTAACTTTAACAATCAAATGAAAGAATTAACAATTTGCCCAATTATTAAAAAGATTGAAAATATTGAAGTTAAAAATGTTCTTTCAAACTCATTTGGTTTTGGTGGAAACAACACATCACTAATATTTTCTACGATATAATATGAACTTATATATAAAAGGCATAAGTAGTATTTCACCGAGCGAAAGTTTCGAAAATATTTCAAATATTCCCGAAATAAAACATGTTGATGAAGTGTACAAATATTATTCGTGTATTGAACCTGCATATAAAGAAATAATAAATCCGATTTTACTTCGCCGGATGAGCAGGGCAATGAAAATGGGAATTTCTGCTGCCTTGCTTTGCTTAAAAGATGCAAAAATTGAAAATCCCGATGCAATTATTACAGCTACTGGATTAGGATGTGTTGAAGATAGCGACAAATTTCTTACATCATTAATAGAAAACGATGAAAAAATGTTGAATCCTACTCCTTTTATACAATCAACACACAATACAATAAGTTCGCAAATTGCACTTATACTTAAGTGTCATGGTTATAACAGCACTTATGCCGGACGTGGTGCTTGTTTCGAAACTGCTTTACTCGACGCTAAAATGTTAATATCTGACGAAAATTTGCAAAATGTTTTAATTGGTGCTTATGATGAATTGATTGCAAATCAGATTAGAATTTTATATCGGTTGGGATTATTTAAATATAATAACAAATTATATCGTCATGCTGTCCCGCATAAGGCGGGATCAGCATCTACTTCCCCACCTAAAACAGAGATTCTGAAACAAGTTCAGAATGACGAATTAAATAATTTACCCGGCGAAGGTGCTACGTTTTTTGTTGTTTCGCCAAATTCATCAGGAACAGATTATGCTAAAATATTAGATTTTGAAATTGCACACAATTCAATATCAGCAAAAAAAATTATTTCAGATTTTTTAGTTAAAAACTCAATGCCAATTGAAAATATTAATTCTGTAATGATTGGGAATAAAAGCACTATTGATTCCAGTTACACAAAATTTGCTGATTTATTTCCCAATTCAAACATTCTTTGGTTTAAGCATTTATGTGGCGAATATATGACATCATCGGCTTTTGCACTCTGGTTAACTGCAAATTGTTTAAAAAATAATTCCATTCCAGAAATTGCTTTCGTTAAAAAAACAAATAACGAAAACAAAAACATTCTCATTATAAATAAAGTTACAAATGAGCAAACGGCAATATTTTTAATTAGCAAATGATAAATTTTACAAAATATTGTACTTTGTTTTTTGTTTTATCAATTCCATTAATAATAGCAGTTTTTCGGTTAAATTATTCATGGTTAATTCTGCTCGCATTTACTTTGTTATTTAGTACAGGTTTGGTATTTGGTTCAATTAATGTTTGCTCAAATTTTTATTTAAAAACAATTTGCAATGGTAATACAAAAGCAAATTCTATTTCTATAACTTTTGATGATGGACCAAACCAAAATATTACTCCAATAATTCTAGATATATTAAAAGAAAATGAAATAAAAGCTTGTTTTTTTTGTATCGGGAAAAATGCAGAATTAAATAGTGAATTAGTTAAACGTATTGATAGCGAAGGGCATATTATTGGAAATCACACATACTCACATTCAAATAATTTCGATTTATATTCTTCTTCAAAAATGAAAAACGAAATATTAAAAACAAATAGCACAATAAAAGCGATTATTAATAAAGATTTGCAATATTTCCGTCCACCTTTTGGAGTTACAAATCCAAATTTAGCAAAAGCATTAAAAAAAACTAATTTAATTTCAATTGGCTGGTCGTTACGCTCATTCGACACAACTGCAAAAGGAAATATCACTAAAACTATTAAACGTTTAGAAAAAATAAAAGCTGGCGACATTGTACTTTTGCACGACAACATTACTGAAGCTACAGAAATACTCGAAAAATTTATAACAATGGTTAGAACAAAAGATTTAAAATTTGTGAGGTTAGATGAATTAATCCAAGTGTAGTTTAACCAAATATAAAAATGTGAAGGATGTTAAAGAGGGGATTGGGTTTAAATAAAAAAAGTATAACTTTGAAAATCATTTGAGTTTGAAAATAATCAAATTAAGATGTGACAAATTTCAACAACAATGAAAATCATAAAAATAAATCCCAAAAAATCACTGAATAAAGCATTTTTAAAGCAAAGACCTTTAAGAAGTGAGATTGATTTATTCAAATCTAATCTTATTCGCCTTTTAGACAAAGTTGATGAAATTGAGAGAGAAGAAAATCAAAAAAATCATATTCGGGATTTCTTACGTGATACATATTACAAGGAAACTAACGAAATAAATACAAAAGACACAAAAGACCTTGTAATACATCTTGGTAAATCTAACAAAGATAAAGTTGGAGTAATAATTGAAGCTAAAAGACCTGGAAATAAAATTGAAATGCTTACTGAAAGTAAACCCAATTGTAAAGCATTTCAGGAACTTGTACTTTATTATTTGAGAGAACGGATTGAAGAAAACAATATTGACATAAAATACCTGATTGCTACAAATGTTTATGAATGGTATATTTTTGAAGCTTCTTATTTTGAAAAGTTATTTTTTAGAAATAAATCTTTTGTAAAACAATATGAAGAATGGCGTGATGGGCAAAAAGTAACAAAGGACACTAATCTTTTTTATAATTCAATAGCAAAACCATTTATTGCTCAAATTGAAGATGAAATTCCTTGTACTTACTTTGACATCAGAGATTATGAGAAATTTCTCAGGAATGAGGACAAAGAAGATGATAAAAATTTAATTGCTTTACAAAAATTACTTTCTCCTTTCTTTCTTTTAAAAGTTTCTTTTGCCAATGACAGTAATTCGTTGAACGAAAAATTTTATAAAGAATTATTGCACATTATTGGTCTCGAAGAAGTAAAAGATGGAAGCAAAAACATTATTCGCAGAAAAGAAAAAGACAAGCAAGCAGGTTCATTAATTGAAAATGCAATTAATATTCTTGTTACTGAAGATATTTTGCATAAAATTAAAGATAAAACAGTTTTTGGAGAAACAAAAGAGGAACAACTTTTTGGCATAGCTCTTGAACTTTGCTTGACATGGATAAACCGCATTTTGTTTTTGAAATTACTTGAAGGCCAGCTAATAACATATCACAAAGAAAACAATGAATATCGTTTTCTAAATTCAGAAATGCTCAATGACTTTGATGAATTATATAAACTTTTTCATCAGGTTTTAGCCCGAAATATTAATGACAGAACAACTAATATTAAACAAAAATATTCTTACGTTCCTTATCTGAATAGTTCCTTGTTCGAAATTTCTGAATTAGAAGACTTAACAATAAAAATAAATTCACTTGATAATTCAGAAACGGTTGAATTAATTAATTCAACCGTTTTAAAAGAAGAGAAAAAGAAAGTTTCAAAGTTACCTGCTCTTGAGTATTTGTTTAAGTTTTTAGATGCTTTTGATTTTGCAAGCGAAGGGGGTGAGGACATTGCAGATGATAATAAACCAATAATTAATGCTTCGGTATTAGGAAAAGTTTTTGAAAAAATTAATGGTTATAAAGATGGTTCAATTTATACTCCGGGTTTTATAACAATGTACATGAGCCGTCAATCATTAAGATTGGCAGTTATTCAAAAGTTTAACGAATATTTTAAATCTAAAAAGATTAATGAAGTAAATACTTTTGAAGAACTTTATAATCGCATAGAAAAAATTGAAATTAAAGAAGCCAACGATACAATAAACTCACTCAAGATTTGCGACCCCGCTGTTGGTTCTGGACATTTTCTGGTTTCAGTTCTGAATGAATTAATAGTTATAAAATCGGAACTTGGAATATTGATTGATAAAAACGGAAAACGTTTAAAAGATTATGAGATTATTGTTGACAACGACGAATTAATTATTTCGGACGATAATGGAATATTCGAATATAACTATCAAAATAAAGAGAGCCAACGGATTCAGGAAACTATTTTTAACGAAAGGCAAACCATAATAGAAAATTGTTTGTTTGGTGTTGATATAAATCCAAATTCCGTAAAAATTTGTCGTTTGCGTTTATGGATTGAACTATTAAAAAGTTCATACTACAAAGCTCCCGATTATACCGAACTTGAAACATTACCGAATATTGATATAAATATTAAATGCGGAAATTCTTTAATAAGTCGTTTTGCTTTAGATATTGATTTAAAACGAATTGCTAAAAGTTCAAAATGGACAATTTTCTCATATCAAAATGCAGTTGAAGCCTATAAAAACAGTACCAACAAACAAGCAAAACAGGAACTTGAGAAATTTATAACCGACATTAAAGTAAATTATATTACAGCAATTCAACAACATAATCCTAAACTTCAAAAATTGTATAAATTAAAGCGGGAATTCGATTATTTATATCCAGAAAATGGTGGTTTATTTGTTTATGAACCAGAAAATGATTACGGTGGTAATAAGAAAAAAAGGGAACAAGACAAACAAGAGCGTAAAGCAGTAATTGAAAAGATAGTAAAAGAAATTGAAGATGAAAAAACATTTTATGTTCGAAACAAAGCTTTTGAATGGCGATTTGAATTTCCTGAAGTATTAAATGATGATGCTGATTTTATGGGATTTGATGTGGTTATTAGTAATCCGCCATATATTGAACATAAACGACTTGCACATATCAGCCCTTTTCTAAAAGAGAAATATAAAGTTTATTATAGTAGTGCGGATATTAGCAGTTATTTCTTTGAGTTGGGAAGTAATATTTTAAAAGAAAAAGGAATTGTTTCATACATAAATACAAATAAGTTTTTAAAGACCGAATATGGAAAACCATTAAGAGAATTTATCTCTGATAACAGAATTTACAACATTATAAATTTTGAGCAAGTGCCAGTTTTTGATGTGGCATTAGTTTCAAGTTTAGTTATTGTTTTTGAAAAAAACAGTGAAAAAATTAATACCCAGTTTTGCGAATTTTATAAAGAACCTTCACCCAAAGAAAATTTTGTTTTTGAGATAAATAAACGATTTAAAATTTTAAACAAAAATATATTAAGCTCGTCAGCTTGGTCTTTTAGTAGTTCTAATTCTAATGGATTAACTGAAAAAATATTCAGCAAAGGTCGCAAAATTAAAGATATTGAAAGCATTGATATTAAAAGAGGCGTAACTACCGGCTTTGACCCTGCTTTTATTATTTCAAAAGAAAAAGCCAAAGAATTAATTAAGTTGGATAAAAAAAACAAAGAGGTTATTAAACCTTTATTGAAAGGTGCTCACATAAAAAAGTATCATTTTTTAAATTCAGATTTGAATTTGATTTTTACTCGCAGAGGCATTAATATTGAGAAATTGCCAATATTAAAAGAACATTTGAATATTTTTATTGATTATTTAAAGCCTAAAAAAGATAACGAACCTAAGGGTAGAAAGCCAGGTGAATATAAATGGTTTGAAATTCAAGATAATATAGCTTATTATAAAAGTTTTGAAAAAGAAAAAATTGTTTGGCCTTTAACTGCCGACAAATGGGGCTTTGCATTAGATACTGAAAAAAATTATTTATCAAGTGGCGGGTTCTTTTTGGTTTCCGAAAAAATAAATTTAAAATATATTCTTGCATTATTAAACTCTAATTTGTTCAAATTTTTATTTACTCAAATTGGAGTAATGACCGCTGGCGGTGCTTTTACATTAAAAAAATCTACTATCGAAGAATTTCCAATTATAGAAATTTTAGAAAAGCAACAACTACCATTTATTAAATTAGTTGATAAAATAATTTTACAAAAACAACAAGCAAAAGACACCACCGAATTAGAAAAACAAATAGACGAACTGGTTTATAAACTTTATGGTTTAACTAATGATGAGAGTAAAATAGTGAAAGATGTAAAATAAAATTTTACTCAAATTAAATTTTTGATAATAATCTTATTGGTTTAATTTATTTCGCCTCAATTACAAATTCCGTTCTTCTGTTAAGAGCCCTGCCCTCTTCTGTGTCATTTGTTGCAACTGGCTTTGTTTCGCCATAACCATGTGTTGAAACAATTCTGCTTTTATCTAAACCCATTAAAATAAGATATTCGGCAACGGCTTTTGCACGTTGTTCGCTTAACGTCTGATTACTATTATCGTCGCCAACATTATCGGTATGACCATGAATTGAGAGTTTAATATTAGGATTTTCGTTAAGATATTCTAAAAAATTATCGAGTACAACTAAACTGGATTTTTCAAAAACAGCCTGACTTGTTTCAAAATAAATATTATTGAGTTTAACAGTTGTGCCAACTTCAACGGGCTTAACTTCAAAATCAACTTTTACAGGTTCTATTTTTTTTATTTCTTTTGCTTTAATGTACTCCGATGTAAAAGCATAATCTTTTTTCTTAACGGTCATAATAAATTCATCTTCGGGTTTGGCAATTGGCAATGCCACAGCATATTTGCCTGTCATTTTATCAACCATTCCTTCTGTAATTCTATTTGTTTTAACATCCTTAATTTCAATTTTTGCATCTTCAATAGCTTCACCTTGTTCATCTTTTATATCGCCTTTAAAAATGGCAACTTCCTTTGGACGAGCATCTTCGTATAAATCAAACGAATAAATATCCCAACCTTCTGAACCTTGTAATTTGTTAGATGAAAAATATGCTTTATTGCCAAATGTGCTAACAATAAACCCAATTTCGTCGCCTTCGGTATTTATAGGATAGCCAATATTTTTTGGTTCCGACCATGTGCCATCAGCATTCATTTTAGAGTAATATATATCGTATCCGCCAATTCCGTCGCGTCCATCAGACGAAAAATAAAGTGTTTGGCTGTCGCTGTGTATAAACGGTGATTTTTCGTTACCCGATGTGTTTATCGTACTTCCAAGATTAACAGCGGGTTTCCAGTTTCCATCATCGCCCATTTTTGACATCCATATATCGCTTGTTTGTGAGGCGTCGTCGTCTAAATCGAAACCAATATTACCGGGTCTAATGCTGGCAAAAAATAAAGTTTTTCCATCAGATGAAATTGATGGCTGACTTTCCCATGAGCGTCTGCCATTTATTGCTCCGCCTAAATTTTTTAAAGCTGTCCATTGTTCATCAACATAATCAGAAACCCAGATATCGCAATACAGATTATTCTCGCATATTGTTACATACAAATGATTATTGTCAATTGTTACAGATATTGCTCCTTGACCGCTATTTTTATTTTCGTTAAAAGGAATAGGCATTGCTTTAATTTTTCCAAAAGTTTCGGTTGCATCAGATGATTTACTAATTCTTTCTGCCATAGTAAATTCATCGGTACGTTGGGTGGTTCCCAAATTAATTATTTTATTGTAACGATGTGTATAAAAAGCTATTTCGCCATCGGGACTAATTAAAGGTAAAAATTCATCATCGGTAGAATTTATTCCGTTAACCTTAACAGGATTAAAAGGTACTGGTTTGCTAATTAAATCATTATAAGTTGTTATGTGATTATAAATCATTTCGGCTTCGGGCAGCAACCGCGATTGTTTGCTATTTGTTATAAATTTTCCTATAAGTCCTTGTGCCGATTTAAAATCTTTGGAGATATAATAACGTTTACCTACCTCGAAACTTGCACGGTAATTATCCAGCGATGGACAAAATTCGGCTGCCTTTTTATAATATTCAATAGCTCTGTTGCGAAATTGCAATGATTGCGCTGCATCATTCGTGTTTTCGGAACGCGAATTATTAATATCAGCGAGCATTAAATAAGCATGTGCATAAGATTCGTCTATTTTGGTAGCATCAATTAACAGCTTGTACCCCAATGCAGCATTCCCTTTTTTAAAACTTTCTTTAGCTAATTCAAAATTTCTTTTTGCTTTTTTATCAACTTCCGGACAGCCATCTTCTTCGTCTTGTGCAAATAAATTGCTTGAATTTAATAATAAAAATAATGCAAGAATAAAACTAATTGACAAATAATTTACTTTAAAAAACAGATTGCTTAGTCCCCAAAAAAAAGGGACTCGCAATGACGTATTTGTTTTATGAGTATCTCTAAAAACTGATGTAACGTCATTCCGAACTTTTACACTGAGCAACTTGTGCTGAGCGCAGTCGAAGTAAGCCGAAGTGTGTTTTGGAATCTGCATTATAAGGTTATTGTGAGATGCTGAAACATCCTGAGCTTGACGAAGGACAGCATAACGAGTAAACCATAACGATTTATATAGTTTATAGAGATGTCCTTATAATTACTCTTTTCAAATTTCTTATAAGATAACATTATTTCTTTTTAGCATCTTCAATTAATTTATCACCCTCTGCTTTAGCTTTAGCATTAATTTTATCAGTTTCCTGTTTTGCCTGAGCAACTTTTGCTTGTGATTCCGTTTTAGCTTTTGCTTCAATATCGTCAGCTTTTTTTGAAGCTTCTTTTCTGATTTTATTTGCAGGTTCCTTAGCTAATTTTTCAGCAATCATACCTTTAGCTTTTGCTTCGCTTAAAAGTTTATCGGCTTGAGTATTTCCTTCGGAACGAACTTTATCACCAGCAATTTTAGCTGCATCGTTTATTTGTTTTGCACCTGCTTCGGCAGTTGCAATAAGCTTTTGCGATTGCTCGCCAGCTGTTTTCAAAAGTTGAGCAGCTTGTTCCTGAGCTTTACGTATTGCTTCGGCTTTGCCTTTATCTACCTCTTCGTTAATTTTATTAACAACTTGTTCTTTAACGTTTTCAACTGCGTTTTTACCTTGATCTTTTAAATTGAATTTTATTTCGGGCTTTGTTATAAGTCCCGTAATAAGTCCTTTTACATCAATAAATTCAGGAACTTTAACATTAAGTCCAACATTTCCGGCTTGAGCCGATAAATTTTTCATTACTTCGTTTGCAGCACTACCCAATTCCGAACTTGGTATTTTAAAATTCATGAAATAATCAACAATTTGGTCTAATCCTTGCTTGCCGCCAAACTCCATATCAGTTTTTCCTAATTTAGTTGTAACAGGTTCAAATTCAA
>JAVHRE010000368.1:0-2264 GCA_036171495.1 Bacteroidales bacterium | reverse complement strand
ATGTTATTGTTGAAGATGGTACAGGAAAAATCGGTAAAAAAACTATTTCATCTTTGGGTGATAATATGGGTAATCATACAGCAGGAATGGCTATTAATATGAATAATTATGCGATTTATTTGCATAATACAGGCGACCTAAATCATGGTATAAAATATACTAATACTTTTGGCAGTTTTCAAAATCTTGACGGTCCTGTAATTTTTGGTTGGAATAGTGGTGTATTAGGCACTACTAATGGTGGTGAAAAATTAGCTCTTTATTGGAATAGTGCAGGAAATGTTGGAATCGGAACAACTACACCATTAGCAAAACTTCATATTACAAGTTCAAATAGTAATGGAGAACCACCACCTTCAATAAGATTAGAACAAACTGAACAAATAAATGATGAAGAGCACAACCCTCCGGATTATCTAGATTATACAAATTGGGATATATCAAACTCAGGTGGTAACTTGTTTTTTAAGTGTAATAGTTATCCAAATCAAGGATTAACAGATAGATTAATAATTGGAAATAATGGTTTTATTGGTATTGGAACTAATTACCCTACTACTGCAAATGAAAAACTTAATGTTGCAGGTTTAATTAATGCAACAGGATATTTACTTAATGGTTTGCCCATGGGACAATGGGTTACAAGCGGTTCAAATATTTACTATAATAGTGGTAATGTTGGTATTAATACAACCAATATACCTGCTGGTTATAAATTAGCTGTTGATGGAAATATAATATGCAATAAGGTTAGGGTTGTTACTGATATACAAGGAGCTGATTATGTGTTTGACAAAGGCTATAAATTACTTCCTTTAAATGAATTGGAAAATTATATTGATACATGTAAACATTTGCCTGATGTTCCTTCTGCCGAAGAAATGAAGAAAAACGGTTTGGATTTAGCCGAAATGAATATTTTACTTTTAAAGAAAATAGAAGAATTAACTCTGCATCTAATACAATTGAAAAAAGATTATGATGAATTAAATAGCTATGTTCATCTTGAATATAATAAATAACTGATTAAATGTAATAAATTCAAATAAAATGAAGCTCATCTTAATTCTTGTTTTTTTATGCTTTATCAGCATAAAAACAATTGCTAAAAACTCCGACTCACTTGCTTTTAATGCAGGTAAAATTATATTGTATGCAGGCTATGGCTTTCCTAATATAGATAAGGCATACCAACACTACTTGTATAATGGTCGTTATACAAATTTTAAATCAATGGGTTACGGACCATTTCATTTTAGAGCAGAATACGGGTTATCTGATAAAATAGCGATAGGAATAAGCATTAATTTGAACTCTTATGGTGGAACCTGGAAAGAAGTTTATAGAATCAATGATGGTTTGGGCTCAATAAAAGAATACACTTATAATTATAAGAAAAAAATAACTTCATTAACAGGATTAATCAGATTTAATTACCATGTTTTTACCACAAAAAAATTAGACCCTTATTTTGCTTTTGGAGCAGGTTTCAAAAGTATAAAAAATACCTTTAGTAATGGAAATGACCCGAATATTTTAGCTGCATACAATAAAGATCCTGGAAATGATTTTGGTTTCTCTGATTTGCCTGCGGCTTTTGAAGCTGTTGCAGGTTTAAGGTATTATGTTACACCCCATATCGGAATTTATTCAGAAATGGGAATGGCAAAATCAATTATTCAGTTTGGTTTATCTGTAGGATTTTAGAATTAAAAATGGAAAAAATGAAAACAATGAAGATAATATTAGCAATAATAACCTGCTCATTTTTTTTAAATAAATTATTTGCTCAAGAAAGCAATGGAGAAATAATTCCTTGCGAAGAAATTAGAATTATGTGTTCGCAAAGTAAAGGCGGAAATTATATAATAAAAAGTGAAACTGAATATCATGCTCAGATAAAAAACAGGTCTCCTCATCCTGATTGCTCAAGTTATGAGTTACCGACAATAGATTTTACAAAATACACTTTACTTGGTATCGTTACTGGAACATACGGATGTTCACCTCCTACGGTTGAGCATAATGTTTATTATACTTCTTTTAACAATACTTATTTGTTTGAATTAAAAGTTAAACGACATGGGGATTGCTTATTAAACCTTAGCTTTGAAGTTTGGTGCCTCGTTCCAAAAATACCTGATGGTTCAAATGTTGAATTTAAAGGCTCTGAGTTACAATAACTATTAAACTAAATAAAACTAATATAAATAGGACTTACGCAAAAAAAACAATATGACACGAATTACACTAATAAAAAATAA
>JAVHRE010000367.1:0-2265 GCA_036171495.1 Bacteroidales bacterium | reverse complement strand
CACATTTGTTTTTGCCCCAAAAGGCAAAAACAAAAGAGCTAAAATTTTGCCCCCCCGCCATTCTAATGGTAATTCGTTTGAACGATGTAACATTATAGTGTGAGAATTTTTTTCAAAATATTTTTCACTGCGTCATACATTGGCGCACATGTCATTTACTTTTGACAAAAAATTAAACTATGAATTCTATGAAAACCTTTAACCAATCCATACAAATTAAAGTAAAAGATTTAGCCATCTTTAATGAGAGATACAGTTATGTGAATTGTTCAAGGATTTATTTTGCTTATTTTGAAGCTATTCCAAGTATTAAAGTAATAATCGGTGTTAATCAAAAAGCAGCAATGAAATGGATAGAAGGTAATCTTGCTGACCAAATTGTGAAAAAACATTCCAGACAATTATACATTAGAAAATCGCACAAATTGGAATATACGATTATCAATTATATTCTAAAGGATGCTATACTAATAAAAGTGGAAGATAACGGAGATTGTGCTGTTTTATTTACAGATGAATCGGAAGAAAAAGCAGATACATTGCTCCATAAATTAAAAAATTTCAGACAAGCAAATTCGTCCCCCTTAAGCCTCCTCATCGATGATGGAAAAGGATTAGTATTAATGGATGTAAAAAATAAGAAGCCACAAATGACTTTACAGGGCAGTTACAATGACGACCTAAACGATTTACATAATAATATTATCCGGGATTTAAAGAAAAGGGATAACTCAGGTTTGTTTTTATTCCATGGAACTCCCGGTACAGGAAAATCAACTTACATTCGTTATTTAATGCATAACACGAATAAACGAGTAATTTTCCTCCCTCCTAAAATTGCCGGAAACCTTGATTCGCCAAACTTGGTAAAAATATTAGTACAAGAACCCAACTCAATACTTGTCATTGAAGATGCAGAAGATTTGCTTTGTTCAAGAGAAAAAGGCAATGCATCAAGCATTTCCATGTTACTTAACCTTACAGATGGATTGCTAGGAGAAAGTTTGGGCATACAAGTAATTTGCACCTTCAATTCTCCACTTGTAAATATTGATAAAGCACTTTTGCGAAAAGGCAGGCTAAAAGCCTTGTATGAATTTAAACCGCTGTCTATTTTGAAATCATTAGCATTACTCAAAAAGCTTGGAGTTACTGATAAAATAGTAAACGAACCAATGACACTTGCTGACATATATAATATACGGGGACAATATTTTGAATTTGTGAAACCAAACAGGACAATTGGGTTTGGCGTCACAATATGACAACTCTATCTATCGATATTAAGAAAGACAGTAGCCGTGCATTAAACACATTAAGAAAAAAAGTATAAAAGCGAAATACACTTGCATAACTTTCCAGCGTCATATTTTGGCGCAGTAGTGACTTACTTTGGAGAAAATTTTAAACCTAAATCGTATGACTATCCTAAAAGAAACAGTAAAATTAAAAGTAAGTGATATGGCAGTGTTTGATCAAAGACTACAAATCGTAAGTTGTGAAAGAATGTATTTTGCGTATTTTGGTAAAATTCCAAATATGGTTACGTTATTGGATATAGATTATAATACGGCAGTAAAATGGATTGACAGCAATCTTTCCAACCTTATTATTAAAAAACATATCTTACTTAATACATATTTAGGTTTTAAGGAACATAATTATTCACAATATAACTATATTTTAAAAAATGAAATATTACTTGAAGCGAAACAGGGAAATGGGGTCGTAGTATTATTTAGTAATGAAACTATTGATAATGCAATGGCCTTAGTAGATGAGTTAAAAAAAATAAAGCTTTATAAAATGTTTAGGTATAAATCGAAAATCAGTTTGTTAATTGAAAACAATGGGTTGAAATTAGTTGATTTAAAAAATAAAAAACCTAGTTTGTCAATGGAATTAAACTACAACGATGACCTAAACGGTTTGCATAATCGCATTATCAGGGATTTAAAGAAAAAGAATAATTCCGGATTATTTTTATTTCATGGAACGCCCGGCACAGGAAAATCAACTTACCTTCGTTATCTAATGCATTACACGAATAAACGGGTAATTTTTCTCCCTCCTAAAATTGCAGGAAACCTTGATTCACCAAATTTGGTAAATATATTAGTAGAAGAACCAAATTCAATACTCGTTATTGAAGATGCAGAAAATCTTCTTACCTCAAGAGAAAAAGGCAATGAATCAACCATTTCCATGTTACTTACTAATAACTTCATAGGATAGGCGACATATAAAAAAAACTTGTATATTTGT
>JAVHRE010000366.1:0-2274 GCA_036171495.1 Bacteroidales bacterium | reverse complement strand
AATAGTCGGGCAATAAAAAAAGGATTAAGCTGATTTTAAACAACTTAATCCTTTTAATTGTCGGGGTGAGAAGACTCGAACTTCCGACCTCCACGTCCCGAACGTGGCGCGCTAGCCAACTGTGCTACACCCCGAATATACATTTGCAAAGTTATTATTTGTTTTAGAAAAATGAATGAAGAAAATAAATATTATTGTAATTTTGAAAAATTATGAAAAATCAGGAAATAAAAAAAGAGTTACTCAATTTGTGTAACACATTTCAAATGAATCGCCTTGAAGTATTAAGAAAAGCTATGGACGATGCTCAACAAAGTGCAAACGAATATGGTCCACCAAAAGACAGGTATGACTCATACAGGATGCAATTATTAAGTAAGCACGAAATGTTAGGACATCAATTGCAAAAAGCTGAAGCAGAATTTTTAGCCATAAAAAAAATTGATTTATCAAAAGAATATATTTTTGTTGATTTTGGTGCCGTTGTTTTTACAAATACACAAAAGTTTTTTATTTCTATTGGCTTAGGCAAAATTGAACTTGATAAAGTTCTTTATTTTGCAATATCACCTAACGTTCCTATTTATAATTATTTAAAAGGGTTAAAAAAAGGACAGGAATTTACTTTTAATGGAGTAAAAAATAAAATTATTGATTTGTTTTGAACTTAATATTTTCATTTTTAAAAAATTATAGCCCACAAATGAATTTGTGAGCTATAATTGCGAATTGTTATTTTGTTTATTTTATAATGCAAAACTAAAGTAAGCATACATTCCATTCGGGTAAACTCCTTCGATAAGCACAACTCCTTTTGCCTGCTCAATAATATTTTTTGCTTCGTCAATGCTTGTAACCGATTGATGATTAATGCTTGTTATTATAAAACCATTTCTAATTCCAACAGCTTTTAATTTTCCATTTCCAATGTCAGTAACTTTTAAGCCCGAATTTAAACGAAGACGTTGTTTATCATCGCCAGAAATTGACTGGAATTTCGCACCCAATATTGTTGCATCAACCGACTTAACAACTGCAGTACCATTATCTCTGTTTTTTAAAACAACATCTACATTTAATTTTTTATCGCCACGCATTATATCTAATTTTATTTTATCACCAGGCCTGTATTTTGATAATTGTTCCTGAAGTTGGGGAATATCTTTAATTGTAAATTCATTTACTCCAACAATAACATCACCTTTTACAATTCCTGCAATTGCAGAAGCACCATTATCATAAACATCATCAATATAAACACCTTGAGTTTCACTAATTCCTTTTTCGGCAGCCAATTGTTGGTCAACCGAAGCAATATTTATTCCAAGATATGCACGTTGAACTTCGCCAAATTCGAGCAAATCGGCAACAACTTTCTTAACAATATTTACAGGAACTGCAAACGAATACCCTACGTAATTTCCTGTTTGCGAAGCAATTGCCGTATTTATCCCGACTAATTCACCACTTGTATTAACTAACGCACCGCCACTGTTTCCTGGATTTACAGCAGCATCAGTTTGAATAAACGATTCAATTGAATATTGCGACATATTTATATTTCGTGCTTTGGCACTTACAATTCCTGCAGTTACAGTAGAAGTAAGATTAAATGGATTTCCAACTGCCAAAACCCACTCTCCTACTTTTAAATCATCACTATTACCATAAGGAATAAATGGCAAATTGTCGGCATCAATTTTTAAAAGTGCAATATCGGTTGTTGGGTCGGTACCAATTATTTTAGCAGTAAACGAACGTTTATCGTCTAACACTACTTCGATATAATCGGAGTTATTTACAACATGATTGTTTGTAACAATATATCCATCAGAAGAAATAAAAACTCCGGAACCAACAGGCATTATTTGAGGTTGTTGATATTGTTGTGAACCATTCCCGAAGAAAAAATCAAACATGGAATTTTGAGAATAATATTGCCCTGATAATTTAGTTTTAACATGAACAACGGCATGAACCGAACGCTCGGCAGCAGTTGTAAAATCAGGTGATTCTAAATTATTATTTGATACTTTATGAATAGGCAAAGGATTGTAAATGTCATTACCATATTCATTTTTTTGAAAAATTTTGTTGTAAGCCAACATGGCAATAGTTGCTCCAACTACCGCACTTGCAAATGTTAAAAAATAACGTTTCATGTGTTTTTATTTTAATAATTAGTTCATTTTTATTAGTTTTAGGTTTAGAATTTTTATTTTCATCCCCCTACCCCCTTCGCTTACACACAAGCTATCACACAAGGGGGACAAA
>JAVHRE010000365.1:0-2280 GCA_036171495.1 Bacteroidales bacterium | reverse complement strand
AATGTTGATAATAAAAATGTGATTGTAAATATTTTTGATATGTTAAACAGGAATATTTATTCCGATGAAGTTGTGTACGATAAACGAATAATTATTAATCTTTTTGGTAAACCAAATGGTGTTTACTTTATTAAAGTGATTTGCAATGGAAAAGAATACAATCAAAAAATTATTAAAAATTAAAAAACATGAACACAGTTATTAAAATATTAATTCTAAATTTAATTATTTTATTACTTGCATGTAAAAGAGAACCTAAATATATTAACATTCCTGAAAATATTAGACAAGCATTGTTATATTATAAATTTGAAGCAGAGGATACTTTTAAGCTATTAAAAAATAATTCAGATACCATTTATTTTGTTGTAAGAAGCAAAAAAATCTATTACCAAAAAATTTATTTACACAAAGATAATTATGAAGAATATTATTTAGAAATAGAAAGCACAAATAGTAATTATTATATTGAAATACATACTGAAATAATATCCACAAGCACAGATATAAACAAAAATAAATATAGATATGGGATATTTATTAAGCAAGCATATGTAAATAGCTCAATATCTACTAATAATATTTATAGGTTTTATAATATATATACATTAAACAACAAAG
Source organism: Bacteroidales bacterium (assembly GCA_036171495.1). Classification (GTDB taxonomy): domain Bacteria; phylum Bacteroidota; class Bacteroidia; order Bacteroidales; family GWA2-32-17; genus GWA2-32-17. Next base: position 1,659 of record JAVHRE010000365.1, on the reverse strand, counting down.
TTTATAACAATGTTTATTATTTAAATTATATAGATAATAACATTAATATAAATGATAGTATTCTTACTTCTCCTGACAAAGGCATTATCAAAGCCTGGAACGATTATATAACTTTTTCTATAATTGAGTAATGTTAGCAAATAAGGCGGGCCAATACATTTCTCTCGAACCCGGTTTTGAAACAGAACCCGGAGCTAATTTTACAGCCGAAATTGGCGATATTTGCTCAGGTACAAAAAGTATGAATTTCAATATTCCTGCACCTGTTATTGTTGGTGATTCAAAAATTTGTGGAGAAAATACTTTTTCTGTAGAAAACGCAGATAATAATGTTATTGTATATTACAGAATTAATTTTAATGAAGGTGGGTGGGTTATGATTTCAAATAGTGAGCAGACTAAACCTATTTTAGCTTATTCAAAAAATGGAGAATTTAATTCTGAAAATATACCTCCTGCCCTTGAACAATTATTAAATTACTATAAAAGCTCTATTTATGAGGTAATTACAAATAATATTAAAAACTCCGATTTTAATCAGGAATGGGAAATTCTTTTAAATTATCATTCTAATAAATCAACATATAGTACACAAACCAACAATTTCTGTTTACTTGATAAGCCTATAGAAGGTACAGTATATTGGAGTCAAGAATACAATAATGACGGTTTCGGTCATTGTACACCTTGCTATAATAAATATTGTCCAGATAAAACAGATAATTCATGGAGTTGTATTGGTTTATCTACAAAAAATTGTTATTGTGACTATAAACCTGTAGGATGTGGTGCAGTAGCAATGGGTGAAATAATGTGGTATTGGCGGTGGCCTATAAGTTATAATTGGTCAATTATACCAACCGAATTAAAAGATAATACTCCTACATATCAAGCAAATGAACTTGCAAGACTATTACACGATTGCGGAATTAAAGCGAATATGAATTATTGCTGTAACGGTTCGTGGGCAACAACAAATAATGTTTGTGACGGATTGATAGATTTGGGATTTGAGTCTGCTCAAGTTAAAATCAGAAATCAAATTAGTGATAATGCTTGGAAACAATTATTGCGAACTGAACTTGATGCAGAAAGACCTGTTTTATATAGGGGTGGAGCAGTAATAGACCCCGGCGACTGGGGAAATGTTCACTATTTTGTTTGTGATGGATATGATCGGGATAATACTGATTATTTTCATTTCAACTGGGGGTGGGGTTATACTTCTGCTAGTGATTGTTCAAATAACATATTATTTACAATTGACAACCTTAATCCTGGAGGCAATGATTATAGTGACCAACAAGATATGATTATAGGTATATCGCCAACATGTACGCAACTTCCACAAAATATTACAACTGTTCCATATTCGCAAGTTTTTGATACTAAAATAGAAAAAGCTACAAATAATATCACATTACCAGCAATTGGTGCTACGCTCACAGTTGAAGCGGGAGGAAATTTAACATTAGTTGCTGGAAACAGTATCGTTATAAAATCCGGGTTCCATGCAAAATCAGGTTCTTTTTTTCATGCATATTTAAGCCAATTTAATTGTGATTGCGGTGGTGATTTAAGTGTTCCAACTTGGTATAATTTTTTATCACCTAATGGAGATGGATACAATGACGAATTGTGTTTTTATGTATATAATGG
>JAVHRE010000364.1:0-11699 GCA_036171495.1 Bacteroidales bacterium | reverse complement strand
ATCGTTGGGGAAATAAAGTTTTCGAAGCAAGTCCTTATCAAAACACATGGGATGGCAAAAATACTTATGGGTTAATAGTTGGCGGAAATAATTTACCAATAGGTACTTACTTCTATATACTTGATTTGGGCGATGGCTCAGATATTTACAAAGGAACAATTTACTTAAACAGATAAAATAATAACATTAATTAAAAATATAAATAAAATGAAAACATTAAATAAAATAATATTAGCAATGACTTTAACTATAGGAAGTCTAACTATTTATGCACAGCAAGCGCCAATGTACACGCATTATATGTACAACACATTATCGGTTAACCCAGGTTATGCCGGAAGTAGAGATGCTTTAACTGTTACTGCACTTCATCGTTCGCAATGGGTTGATTTTAAAGGGGCACCTTTAACTCAAACTTTAACATTGCATACTCCATTGATAAATGAGCATATTGGAATTGGTTTGTCTGTTTTAAATGATAAAATCGGACCTACTAATAACACTTCTGCAGTTGTTGATTTTGCATACATAATGAAAATGAATGAAAAATCGAAATTAGCACTTGGTTTAAGTGCCGGAGTAAATGTTTTTCAGGCAAACTTGAATACGCTTAATTTAGACCAACAAATTGACCCGGTATTTCAAAGTAATATAAATAATAACTTAACACCTGATTTCGGTTTTGGTGCATATTATTACAGAGAACGTTTTTATGCAGGTGTTTCAGTTCCTAATTTAATACAAAATACTTATTCAATTGTTAATGAAGGCAATGGAAGTCTATTAATTGGAAAAGAACAAAGGCATTACTTTTTTATTACAGGTGCTTTGTTTAATTTATCAAGCAATTTGGCTTTTAAACCTACAGCATTTATAAAATTAACACCTGCTGCACCAATTCAAGCTGACCTTACAGCATCTTTTATAATCGTGAAAAAATTATTACTTGGTGTTATGTTTCGTACCGGTGATGCTGTTGGAGTTTTAATTGGATTTAATATTAATGACCAATTGCATATAGGTTATTCTTATGACTGGTCTTATGGCTTAAAAACATCTGTGTATAATCAAGGAAGCCACGAGTTAATATTAAGATATGATTTTATCTATTCTAGTAAAAAACAAATTCATTCTCCAAGAAATTTCTAAACTTCAATAAACAAATAAAAAAAATGAAAAAATTAATTATTCCCCTTATTATTGTATTCGGGGTTGGCATTAACACTAATGCACAAGAAAAAGCAAATATAGAAATTAAAGAAAATAAAAATTCTTTAATTAATTCAAATGAAAAAGTACTTGAAAAATCAAACAAAGAATTAAATGGAGATAAATTCTCTTTTAATTACTCTTATGATAAAGCCATTAACAAATATTCTCGCTCAAAACAATTAACAGTTGAAGGGCAACGTATGTTAGCTGTAAGTTATCATAACATGAATCAAAATGTTGAATCGGAAGCGGCTTATTCTACATTAATAAGTATGCCTGCAATTATTTTACCAGAAGATTATTATAACTATGCAATGGTTCTTAAAATTAATTGTAAATATGACGAATCAAATAAATGGATGGATAAATTCGAGGAATTAAAGCCTAACGATTTACGTGTAAAGAGTTATAATGATAATAAAGAAGAGTTTTCCAATTTGTTAAAAGATGATGGGAAATATAAAATAGAGCACTTAAATATAAATACAATTGCTGATGATTTTGGTGCTAGTTTTTATAAAAATGAAATTGTTTTTTCATCAACAAGATCAAAACCTAAAATGATTTTAAGAAAATATAATTGGACAGGCAAACCATTTTGGGATATGTATGTTTCTGAAGTTAATGAAGGTCAATTAGAAAAACCTAAAAAATTTGATAGAAGTTTAAATGGCAAATTGCACGATGGACCAGTAAGTTTCAGTAACGATGGTAGTTATATGGCTTTTACCAGAAATGATTATGATACAAAAAGAAAAGATAAAGTTGTGGAACTTCAAATTTGGTTTAGCAGTTTTAAAGATGGGAAATGGTCAAAACCTGAATCTTTTATTCTTAATAACAAAGAATATTCGGTTGGACAACCATGTTTAACCTCTAACGGAAAAACCATGTATTTTACAAGCGATATGCCCGGTGGATTTGGTGGAGCAGATATTTATAAAATTACAAAAGACGACAAAGGTGTTTGGGGAAAAGCTGAGAATATGGGCGATAAAATAAATACCGAAGGAGATGAAATGTTTCCATTTTTTGAAGAAACCAATGGAATATTGTTTTTCTCATCTAATGGTCGTTTTGGACTTGGAGGATTAGATATTTTTATTTGCCCTATTAATGGATTGCAATTTGGAAAAGTTTATAATGCTGGTTTTCCATTAAACACAAAAGATGATGATTTTGCTGCAATAGTAGATGACAAGCTAAATAAAGGATATTTTTCTTCTAACAGAAGTGGTGGTAACGGAGGCGATGACATTTATTCTGTTGATATAAACCGGTTAGACATCGGTAAAAAAATACAAGGAATTGCAAAAAATAAAGATGGAAATCCTATTCCTAATACGTTTATAACATTACGTGATGATAAAACCAATGTGATTGATACGATAACAACCAAAAATGATGCAGCTTATACCTTTTTAGTTGAATCGAATAAGAATTTTAAATTAATAGGCGACAAACAAGCTTACATTGAAGGTGATACTGTTGCCAATACTTTTGGTAAAGAATATATTGTAAAAGCAGATGTTATTCTTCTTCAAAAAGAAGTAATTGTTGAACAAAAAACTGTTGCTCAAAAAATAGAAGTGAATACTGATTTAGGAAAAATATTAGGATTAAATTCTATTTATTTTGATTTAGACAAATACAATATCCGCCCCGATGCTCAAACTGAATTGGATAAAATTGTTAAAACAATGAATGAAAATCCTGATATGATTGTTGAACTTAGTGGATATACCGATTGTAGAGCATCTAAAGGATACAATCAAATATTATCAGATAAAAGAGCAAAAGCGTCGGCTAACTATATAAAAACAAGAATTACAAAACCTGGAAGAATCAGTGGCAAAGGATATGGCGAAACAAAATTGGTAAACGACTGTGCTTGCGAAGGTACTGTTGTTTCAAGCTGTTCCGATGAAGAATTCCAAAAAGACAGACGTACCGAATTTATTATTGTAAAAAAATAAGATTAATAAAATAGTTAAAAACGCCATTCTTTTAAGTGGCGTTTTTTTATAAAAACATAATGCTCAATTTGTGAAGAATTAATTAAATTATAAATTTATGTAGCTCATGAAAAAATTTATACCTGTTACTAAAGTTAAAGTTTTTGCAACAGAGCAATCAATAAAGCTTAGCGAAAAAACAATAGCAAAAACTATTGAGGCAAGCAATTTTTTTACAGATGTTGCAGATGTTTTCATGTTTTTAACTCGAATTATAAAAGAAACATTTTCAACCAATTTTGAATTTAAAGAATTTTTTCGCCAATGTTTTCAAATCGGATATAAATCATTACCTCTAATTTCTATAACAGGAGCCATAATGGGGCTTGTTTTAACAATTCAATCGCGCCCGGTACTTATTAATTTCGGAGCAGTAACCATGCTTCCCGGAATGGTAGCAATATCTCTTATCAGGGAAATGGGACCAGTTATAACGGCACTTATTTGTGCAGGAAAAATTGGTTCGGGCATGGGAGCAGAATTAGGTTCAATGAAAGTAACTGAACAAATTGATGCAATGGAAGTATCTTCTACTAATCCAATGAGATTTTTAGTTGTTACAAGAGTTTTAGCAGCAACACTAATGATTCCGTTATTGATTTTATATGCTGATGCATTTGGCATACTTGGAAGCTGGGCAGGAGCAAATATTAAAGGTGATGTAACATTTGTTTTATTTTTCTCACAGGCATTTGGTCATGTTCATTTTATGGATTTTTTTCCTGCTATTATAAAATCATTTTTTTTCGGAGCAGTAATAGGATTAGTAGGATGTTATAAAGGTTACAATGCCGGACGCGGAACAGAAAGCGTGGGTATTGCAGCAAATTCTGCTGTTGTGTTAGCATCACTCCTGGTGATAGTTGTAGATATGATTGCTGTTCAAATTACTGATATGTTACTATCATGAATACTACTCAAACAGAAATAATAAAGAATGCTCCATTTGAGCCGATAAACGATAATCCGGTTATCGAAATAAATAATCTTAAGAAATCATTTGGTAATCAGGAAGTATTAACAAATGTTTCTTTAAAGCTTTTTAATGGCGAACATCTGGTGGTGCTTGGCAAATCAGGCTGCGGTAAATCTGTTTTAATAAAATGCATTGTCCGTTTATTAAATTCTGATGTTGGAACAATAAATGTGTTTGGGAAAAACGTAAATGCTTTAAACAGAAAAGAATTGGGCAATTTGAGACAGAAAATTGGTTTTCTTTTTCAAAGTGGTGCATTGTATGATTCAATGACAGTAAAACAAAACTTAGAATTTCCATTGCGAAGAATAAAAAAGAACCTTACAAAAAAAGAAATTGAAGAAAAGATTAATGAGGTTCTAGAACATGTTGGTTTGGCTGATACGTTACATAAAATGCCATCACAACTTTCGGGAGGTATGCGAAAACGAATAAGCTTAGCACGTACCATTGTTGTTGACCCAATGATAATGCTATATGATGAACCTACTACTGGGCTCGACCCTGTTACTTCTGATGAAATAAGTTCGCTCATTTTAGATGTTCAGAAAAAATATAAAACTTCTTCACTCATAATAACACATGATATTGAATGTGCACGAAAAACTGCAAACCGAATTGTTATGTTACAGAATGGTGAAGTTTATCTGGAAGGAAATTTAGAAGACTTTGAAAAATCAACCGACCCGCTAATTAATTCCTTCTTCAAATGAAAATAAGTAATTTAAAAATCAAAAATCAAATTAGCTATGGAAACGCACACACAAAGATTTAAAGTACGATTAGGGCTCTTTATTGCCGGAGGATTATCACTTTTTGTAATTGCCATTTTTATTATCGGCAAACAAAAGAATTTATTTAATCCTGTTTTTAAACTGACTACTACTTTTTACAATACTAGCGGGTTACAAGTTGGAAATAACATCCGCTTTTCAGGTATTAATGTAGGAACTGTTGATAACATTATCATTATTAATGACTCAACTGTTTGGGTAAATATGTTAATCAGAAAAGAAGTTAAGCGGTTTATTAAATCGGATTGTGTGGTTGCAATTGGTTCAGAAGGACTTATTGGCGACAGACTTTTAATTATTACACAAGGGAGTTCTGGTGCTCCTTTAGCAAAAGAAGGACAAAAACTATCATCAATTGAGCCGGTTGAAACTGATGCCATAATTTCAAGCTTGATGGTAACTGCGGGTAATGCAGAGGTTATTTCGCAACAACTTGCCGAAATTATGTTTAAAATAAATAGTGGAAATGGTACACTTGGCAGGTTAATTCAGGATTCAACCTTTGCAGATAATTTAAATGAAACAATGGTAAATCTCAAGAAAAGTTCAAAAGGATTAAATCAAAATATGGAAGCAGCCAAACACAATTTTTTATTAAGAGGATATTTTAACAAAAAGAAAAAAGCAGCTGAAGATAAAAAGGCTAATGCCGAAGAAAAAAAACAAAAGAACAATAAAAAATAATTATTGTCAATAATATAATGAAAAACACAAATGCAGTTCAAGATTATTTTAATATTATTTTTTATATCAATTTTAATAAATGAAAATGCATTTGCACAAAAAAAACCTGCTAAAAGTGATTCAACTAATATTTACAAGAAAATAGAGTTGTATTCTTCAAAACATAAGTTTACTAAATTTATGTATCCTTTGTTTTTTAAACCTATTAAAGTTAATCCGATAGCTGCCAGTTCAAAAAAAAAAGAAGTTAAAAAGAAGGCGCATAAAAACATAATACAAAATTCCAATATCGCTTTCGAAGGAAAAATTATCAGGCATATTAATATTCAAACACTCGACCCATTTGGTTATTCAATTACCGACACTTCTGTTTCATCGAAAAACTATATGTTTAAAAAAGCTAACAAAATGCATATAAAATCTCTACGAATAACAATTCGCAATTTGTTGCTTATTCGCGAAAATCAAATATTCGATTCGTTGCTTTTTAAAGAATCTGAAAGATTAGTGCGAAGCAGAGGTTATGTGCGAGATGTCTCTTTTTCGGTTGTTTCCACTTCAAAAAAATCTGACTCAGTTGATGTTTTTATTCGTGAAATTGACAAATGGAGTCTTATTCCGCAAGCTATTCTTACTAATTCGAAAATCATGGTTCAATTAAACGATAATAATTTTTTAGGGTTAGGTCACGAATCTAAAAATAATTTTATTTGGTATCCTAAAATAGGTGGAACTGCTTATAACGCAACATATATTATTCCGAACATTATAAATTCTTATGCAAACACAACGCTTCATTATAATACCGATGAATTTAGAAATTTTAATAAAAGCTTTTCAATTGACCGACCGTTTTATTCTCAATTTACAAAGTGGGCAGCAGGAGTGAATTTTTCGCAACAATTTTACAAGGATTCAATTTATTTAAACGATTCGGTTTTTGTGTTTCAAAAATTTAAATTTAACTCACAAGATTATTGGGTTGGTAATGCAATACAAATATTTAAAGGCAATTCCGAAAATAATCGTACTACTAATTTTATTTCTACTGTGCGTTATTTAAAAATTCGCTATATAGAAAAACCAATTGAAATATTCGACACTTTACATGTGTTTTCTAATGAAGATTTTTATTTTGCAAGCATTGGCATTTCAACACGAAAATACGTACAAGATAAATTCATTTTTAAATATGGTTTGAAAGAAGATGTAGCAATTGGAAAAGTTTATAGCATTACTGGCGGCTATCAAATAAAAAATAATATCGGTAGGTTTTATTTAGGTGCTCGCGCTTCAATTGGTAATTATTATTCGTGGGGATATTTTAGCTCTAACTTCGAATATGGAACATTCTTTCGCTCATCACATGCCGAACAAGGTGTTTTTAAAGCCAGTATAAATTATTTTACAAAATTATTTGAAGTTGGGAAATGGAAATTCAGACAGTTTGCAAAACCTCAGATTACTATTGGAATAAACCGTTTGCCATCTGAAACCATTACAATTAATGATGGATTTGGAATTGATGGATTTAACAGTGTAGAATTATTGGGTACTAGCAAAATGTTATTTACTTTTCAAACACAATCTTATGCTCCATGGAATTTAATAGGATTTCGTTTTGGACCATATCTTATTTTTTCTCTTGGCATGCTTGGTAATTCTAAAACTGGATTTAAAAACAGTAGAGTATATTCGCAAATTGGGTTGGGGGTTTTAATTATAAATGACAACTTGGTTTTAAATACATTTAAAATATCAATTGCATTTTACCCGTTAATTCCCGGTATTGGGCAAAATGTTTTTAAAATGAACTCATTTAAGACAGCTGATTTTGGCTTTCGCGATTTTGAAATTGGAAAACCATCAGCTATAGAATATCAATAAAAAAACAATGTACAATGTTATGAATATATTAATTACTACAAAAAAATACTTTATGCCTTTGTTGGAGTTTTCTCCAACAAAGAAGTTCGCACAAAATGAGTATGTTGGAGATAACTCCAACATGGGCGAACATATATATCTGATAATGTGATACTAACTTAAATATAAACACATGAAACATTCACGATCAAAAATTTGGACACACAACTTGTTCCGATTTATCGGAAAGGGAATGATTATATTTGAATCCAACATTAATAGATTTGACAACTTTTTAAAAGTTGTCAAATCTTTAAATATCAACTAATTAATAAAATATAAACAGATGAAAATATTAAGTTCAGCAAAAAAAATAGGTTATTTGTTTAAAGAAACATTTAATGAATTTTTAGACGATAAAGCTGTCAAATTAAGTGCTTCGTTGTCATATTATACTATTTTTTCGTTACCACCATTACTTATTATAATAATAGGCTTGTGTGGATATTTTTTTGGTGCCGATGCTGTGCGTGGCGAAATATTCGGACAAATTAATGATTTGGTTGGAAACGAAGTAGCACTTCAAATACAAGAAATAATTAAAAACGTAAAACTTACAAACGGTAATGTTTTTGTAACTATCATTGGTATTGTAATTTTAATAATTGGTGCATCGGGCGTGTTTTCTGAAATTCAGGATTCTATTAATTTTATTTGGGGCATAAAAGCCAAACCTAAACGCGGATTAGTAAAATTTATTAAAAATCGTATTATGTCATTCTCAATGATTGGGTCTGTTGGATTCTTATTGTTAGTTGGTTTAGTAATAAATTATTTAATCGAAATTCTTAGCAAAAGATTAACTGTAATTATTCCTTACGATTCAATTATTTTGTTATATGTTATTAATATGCTTATTATGTTTATTATTATAACACTATTATTTGTTTTAATTTTTAAAACTTTGCCCGATGGAAAAATAGCTTTACGCGATTGTGTAATTGGAGCTTCATTTACATCTTTTCTTTTTATGATTGGAAAATTTGCGATTGGATTTTACATAGCAAAAATAAATATTGCTTCTGTTTATGGTGCTGCCGGCTCAATTATTTTAATTCTTGTATGGGTTTATTATTCATCTATAATACTTTATTTTGGTGCCGAATTTACCAAAGTTTATGCACATACTCATGGTAAAAAAATAATTCCCAACGCATATTCAGTTAAAATCGAAAAAATAATTTATTGAAATTGTTAACGGTTAAATGTTGGATTTGGTGGGCAATTTCTTGCAGGCCGTGTCAAATCGCTAAGAATTTTATTTGTTGCAGTATTTGTCAAATTGCACTTCACTGCTCGTTGTTTTTCGTAGATTGTGTTATATGCCGTTTTTATTTTGTCAACAATGAGTACACTAATTATTCTTCAACGTTTTCGTCCTCTTCGTCTGCATAGTTAAACTCTACTTTGCTTTGAGCAACTATTTCGTCAAGAATATTATTTAAGTAGCCAAACTTAACCGTTTCTTTAAATCTTTTGTTTAGCATTGGAATATTTATTATTTCTTCAATGCAGTCCATATATTTGTCAACGATAGCTTTGATTGAATATGTTTTACTTGCATTTTCTCTGATTTTTTTCAAAAGAATATCAACATCTACGTCAGATTTAATAACAAATGTTACAGGATATTTTTGAATTTTGTCAATGTCCAAAAAGTATTTTTTGAAGTCCAATGTTTCAGTAACTTGAAAGAACCTGCCAAGTGGTTTCATTACAAAGTCAATACCACCATCGTTTGCATTGGTTCTTCCAGTTTTATATAATTTTAAATTTTCTTTGTTGAGTTTATTAATATCGTAACCCCAAAATATTATTTGGTCGTTATAATAATAGTTGAGAATAGAATAACTAACAATTTCAAAAAGTCTTGCATCAACATTGGGAGCAAGCAAACCACTTATAAACTTTTCGATTTTCTTGGGACTTTTTTTACCGATTTTTTGAAGTTCTTCACAAGATTTAATGAAACGTTGAAAAGCATCTTGTTTTGTCTTTGAATAATCGTCTATGATTTCAATTAATGCGTTTGCAATATTGAAGTTGGCTTTGCCAACTTTTATTTTTAAAAGATTTTCATTGAACCAATACCGGTTGGTCTCAAGGTTGCGTAGGATTGGAATAAATTCAACACTTGGAAAATATTTTTGAAACTCGGAATTCATTCGGTTGTTCAAAGCGTGATTTTGCAACTTGCTTCCAAATGGCAATTCTCTTTGTCTTGCAAATAGCTTGTTAAATAAAGCTCCTTCATATTTTGAATAACCGCTTTTCTTGTCAAATCCTTTTGCAATATAGTCCTCAACGATTACATAAATTGCATACAAATTTGCAAAACTTGAACGTGATTTTGAACCACGATTTGCAGAACGTGTTTTTTCGTTGATGTATTGAATTAATTGACTTTTCTCGTAAATTTCATTTGCATTTTCACCAAAATGTTTTTCTAAAACTGATTTAATGTTTGCTGTGAATATATTTTCCATTTGATTCTTCAAATAATTTAAAATTTAATGTATTAGATAGTTTCTCGGTTTCAAAAGTGCGAATTTCTTTTTCTAATTTTTTACCTTTGAACTCTGTCGCTAACCGTAGTCTACGTAAACCAATTTTAACATATTCATCTTCCAATTCGATGCCAATAGAATTTCTACCTAATTCTTTTGCAACAAAGCAAGTTGTAAATGTTCCAGAAAATGGGTCTAATACTAAATCTCCTTCGTTTGAACTTGCTTTAATAATTCTTTCCAACAACGCAATGGGTTTTTGAGTTGGATGATTTTCATATTCGTCCATACGATAGCGAACTCTTGCAAAATCCCAAACATTACCAGGAACTTTTTCAGAATTATAAACAGTCGGAATTGCCTTACGATAATCAATAAGTTTTCTTTTTGCTCCTGTTTTTGCTTCAACTAAAATGTCGTTTGCATTGAAAGTGTAATTATTCTTGTCTTTGGTACAAAAGAGAATTGGCTCATACATAGAACCGTAATATTTTTTTGCTTGAACACCAGAACTGTCGTATGACCATACAAGTCGTGATAAAATGTTAAGTTTATTTCGCAAATAAATGTCAAAATATGGCATAAATTGCGTAGAAGTCATTACATAAAAACTACCATTTGTTTTGAGTTTTTTAACACACAAGTCAAGCCAATCGTAGCACCATTTTAAATAGTCTTCGTCTTTATCCCACTTGTCCAAATGCCCGTTAAAGTTTTTTCCTATATTGTAAGGTGGGTCGGCAAAAATTAAGTCTACAGAATTGTCCGCAACCTCTGTCCGTAAAGCTTCCAATACGTCCCCGTGTATAATTATATAGTTTTTTGTTCCTAATATTTCCATTATGATGTAAATTATAATTATGGTTCAAATTTAAGCAAAAAAAAAATCAAAATGCTTTAATTTTCATAAGTCTTGTCGGCATGCAGTGCTCCTTAAAATGGCATATAACAGCATGCTAAATTTTAACCGTGTATTAGCATTAGTTGTAATTTGTTAAAGACTGTGTCTTTCACAATATTCAATTATTTTATGGTCAAGGTCGTTAATCAGGTTTTTATACTCAACCGACCTGTAAATTTCAAAGCTTTTTTTAAAGTTTTTTAGTCTGAATTCTTGTCGGGCTTTTTCAATTCTAATTTTATCAAATTCGAGATTGTATCCTTCACGAGCTTTTTTGTCATATTCTGCTATAATATTGTCTTGAAGTCTTGCAATCTCTTTCAACCTGAGACATTCTCCTTCAAAAAAGTCGTCAACCAAAAGTTCAAAGTCGTATAGTAAATGTGTAAATGATAAAAGTTTATCGTTTGTTTGAACGTCTTGAAACTTTTTCTTTTTTGTATATCCAAGCTTGTCAAGATAAAAGTCGTGACTTACTGATAAATTTTCAAATTGATAAATAACTTGTCCAATAGAAAAGTCATAACCAAGAATGAATTCTTTACATTTGTTTTTGTATTTTGCCAAGGTAAATTGTCCACTCGAACCTTTGAAGTTTTCGTAGTTGTCAAACCCGAAATTATGTTGTTTTAAAAACGGATCCAAAATTTCAAGTCCTTTTGTCAAGTCTGTTGATATTTGCAT